>PMMB01000319.1:0-1696 GCA_003165495.1 Gammaproteobacteria bacterium
TCGGCCCACTGCGATAAACCGACGAGTTCCAATTTCTCATCGACGATTATTTTCCGTTGCGCAGCGCCTTCGCCGCGAAGCTCCAAACCGAAACCGACGTTTTCACGCACCGTGCGCCACGGCAACAAACCGAATTGCTGGAACACCATGGCAACGCGTTCGCGCCGCAGCCGGCGCATCTGCAAGGTGTCGCAGGTCGCGACGTCAATGGCGGACTCGCCGTCGCGAACCAACACAGACCCTCGCGTGACCGGGTTCAAGCCATTGGCGGCGCGCAGCAAGGTGGACTTGCCGGAGCCCGAGAGTCCCATCAGCACGGAAATCTCGCCGCGAGCAACGCTTAACGACGCACCGGCCACGCCGACGATGACGCCATGCTTGTTCTGAATGTCGGTGCGTGTGCCGCCGGCATCGAGAGCGGCGAGCGCTTCGCGCAAACTCTTGCGTCCATCCCGCCCTGCTGGAGCAAACAGGATATCGACGTCCTTGAATTCGACGGCAGAGTTCATCGCGACGCCCCACGTTCTGATGGTCTACTGATGCGGTCCAAAATGATGGCGAGCAGCACGATGGTGAAGCCGGCTTCAAAGCCCATACCCACCTGCACCGAGTTCAGTGCACGCACTACCGGGACTCCGAGCCCACCGGCACCGACCAAGGCGGCAATCACCACCATCGACAGGCTCAGCATGATGCACTGAGTGATTCCGGCGACGATGGTGGAGGCGGCGCTCGGCAGCTCCACTTTCCATAGGAGTTGCATGGGCGTGGCGCCAAAAGCCTCGCCTGCCTCGATGAGCGGTTTCGGCACCGAGGAAATGCCCAAATGCGTGAGGCGGATGGGCGCCGGCAGGGCAAATATCACCGTCGAAATCAGTCCCGGAACCACCCCGAGACCGAACAGCACCAGAGTCGGAATCAAGTACACGAAGGTTGGCAGAGTCTGCATTAGATCGAGCACCGGCCTTAAGCCGGCGAACAGGCGCGGCCGGTGAGCGGCGGCTATCCCTAACGGCACGCCGATGGCCGTCGATGCCAACGTGGCGACCATGACGAGCGATAGCGTCTCGAGCGTCGCCAGCCAATAGCCCTGATTGAGGATGAACAGCAGCGCGAGCGCAACGAAGGCGGCGAGCGACAGCGAACGGCGCAGCACCCAAGCCAGCGCGCCGACCACCACAATCAGAGCCGGCGCGGGCAGGGCGCGCAATAACGCGGTGACGCCGTCGACCGTGCCGCGAATGACGATGGATATTCCATCAAACAGAAAGGTGCCATGCTTCTTGACATAGTCGATCGCCACCGCCATCGCATCGCCCACCGGAATCTTGTGACTGACGATCCATTGTTCGAATCCGCCGGGATGCGGCGGCGGCACCGCGTGCGCCAACGCGGTGGCTGCCGGCCGGCCTTCAAACGTCAGCACTCCCGCGAGCCACTCTTTAGTGGCCGGAGGATTGGCTTTCAACCACTCCGTCGCCGCGATTTCGGGTGCTTCGTGCCGGTCCAAGATCGCCGCCATCATTTCGCTCTCGCCGCGTAAGTTGAATTTAAGATTGGTGAGCAACCGGCCGATATTGGGGCATTCGGCGCTGTAGCCTTTGCGGGTCACGGTATAGATGGTGGCGCCGCCGTAATTGGGACCAAACACCTCGTCGCCGCCGGCGAGGTATTTCAAGTCGAAGCGCATGTTCAT
>PMMB01000319.1:1726-5644 GCA_003165495.1 Gammaproteobacteria bacterium
CCTAACCCAAATTGATTCTGCTTGAGCATTTCCAATACATGCCGATTGCCGTCATTGCCCGGCTCGATCCCGTAGATCGAGTCATTGAGCGCCGGCGCGAAGCGCTGAATATCCTTGAAGTCCTGAAGGCCCGCCGCGAACGTGTAGGCCGGAACCGCCAGGGTATATTTGGCGCCGGTCAGATTCGCGCCAATCACGACAACAGATCCGTCTTCTACGTAGCGGCCTCGGTCGGCCTCCTGTGCCGGCATCCAATTGCCCAAGAACACATCGATGTCGTTGTTCTTTATAGAAGCAAAAGTGACGGGGACCGAGAGCACGGTGACGGTCGGCGAGTAACCGATGGAGCGCAGCAGTTGAGTGACCAGCGCCGTGGTGGCGGTCACATCGGTCCAGCCCACGTCGGAGAAACGAACGGTTTGGCAGCCGATGGGATCGCGGCTGCCGGCAACCGGCGCGGTGGTATCGCCGACCGGTGCGGCATGCGAGGCGGCCATGAGCGCATAGCTCGACAGGGCCGCGACGAGACTCCAGCGGGCTCTTGCCCCGTGTCGGGCGAGCGGTTTCGGGGGCTTGACCAGGCGCCCCCTCGGGCGGCATGATTGGAGCAGCGACTCAATCCTTGAACAGGCGTTTAACGAGGTCTGGTTAGCGCTCACCCGTGCTTCCCTAGTAGATTGAAAATAAACGTATAAATTCTATTGTTAGGCATCTTAGACACAACTTCGACCGGGCGTCCACTCACCGTCCGAGAGCTCTGGGAGCTGCCAAATTGAACAATCAGTCAGTGACATTTCTTGAAGGTTCCCAGCCACCGCTTGAGGATACGCGACGTCGCCAATTGATCGAAGTCACTATCGATAGCCTAGCGGAACTTGGGTACGTGGGCACGACGCTTGCGCAAATTGCGACTCGTGCGGGCGTGTCGCCGGGCTTGGTCGCCCACTACTTCGGCGACAAAGATGGTTTGCTCGACGCGGCCATTCGCTCGTTGGCGCGGCGCGTGAGCAATCACGTTCGCGCGCGTTTGCGCCAGGTGAGCACGCCGCGCGCGCGCATTCAGGCTGTTATCGACGCCAACCTCGCGCCGGAGGAATTTGAACGACGCACCGGCACCGCTTGGCTCGCCTTCTGGGGCCAGGTTCTGCAAGTCAAGTCGTTGAAGCGCGTGCAATCGGTGTATCAGCAGCGCACTTTGTCGAATCTGCGCAGTTCTCTGAAGAAACTGGTGCCGCCGGACGAAGCGCAGCGCCTGGCGGCCATGATCGCGGCGATGATCGATGGCGTTTGGCTGCGGGCCGCGCTCTCCGGCTGGCGCGAGGCCGATAGTGAAAGCGCGCGCGCCTTGCTGACCGCCTTCGTCGACGGTCGTCTTATGCAAGCGGCGCCTGCCTCGAATGACAATGGCGCAGCGGCGCGAGCGCGCAGTTCCGGTCCCGCAGCCGGCGAGCGGTTTGCTTCCATCAATCCCGCGACCGGCGAAATATTGGGGTACGTCACGGCCGCCGGATCGAGCCAAGTCGACGCGGCGGTGCGCGCAGCGCAGAAGGGACAGGCGGTCTGGGGGGCCATGACGGGCACCGAACGTGCCCGAGTGCTGCGCCGTGGCGCCGACATCTTAAGGTCGCGCAATCAGGAACTGGCCGAACTCGAGACGCGCGACACCGGCAAACCCATCCAAGAGACGCGCGTGGTGGATGTGGCGTCCGGCGCGGATTGCTTCGAATACTTTGCCGGCCTGGTACAAAGTCTCAGCGGTGAACATATCGATCTCGGAACTGCAGCCTTCGGCTACACGCGGCGTGAACCGCTCGGCGTGGTCGCCGGTATTGGCGCCTGGAATTACCCGCTGCAAATCGCCTGCTGGAAAGCCGCGCCGGCGCTCGCCTGCGGCAATGCCATGATATTCAAACCCGCCGAGCTGACGCCGTTCACGGCCGTCAAACTGCAAGAGATCTTGCTGGAGGCAGGGGTCCCGCCCGGCGTATTTCAAGTGGTGCAAGGTTTCGCCGACACCGGCCGCCTGCTGACGCGGCATCCCGACATTCGAAAGATCTCACTCACCGGCGAAGTCGGCACCGGCAAAGCCGTCATGAGCGATGCCGCGCAAACTCTGAAGAACGTCACGCTCGAGTTGGGCGGTAAATCGCCGCTGATCATTTTCGGCGACGCCAAGCTCGACAACGCGGTGTCGGGTGCGTTGTTGGCGAATTTCTACTCATCCGGACAGGTGTGCTCGAACGGCACGCGCGTGTTCGTGCATCGCTCGATCATGGCGGCCTTTCTCGAGCGGCTCGTCAAACGCGTCAGTGCAATGCGAATCGGCGATCCGATGGACCCCGAGACCCAGGTGGGCGCCTTGGTATCCGAGCAGCACATGCACAAGGTGCTTTCCTACATAGACCGCGGCCGCGCCGAGGGTGCGCGCCTCTTGACGGGCGGCATGCGAGTGACGAAGGGCGGCCTGGCGAAGGGATACTTCGTTTCGCCCACAGTATTCGATAACTGCCGCGACGACATGGCCATCGTGCGCGAAGAAATTTTCGGGCCCGTCATGTCGGTGCTGGAATTCGAGGACGAGCAAGAAGTCATCGAGCGCGCCAATGCCACCGAGTTCGGCCTGGCGGCCGGCGTGTTCACCAATGATTTGACCCGCGCCCATCGAGTGATCGCTCGATTGCAAGCCGGCACCTGTTGGATCAATCAGTACAATGTCACACCGATCGAGCTGCCCTTCGGCGGCGTGAAGCTCTCAGGCCTCGGCCGCGAGAACGGCCGTGCCGCCATAGAGCACTACACGCAACTCAAGAGTGTCTATGTCGCGATGGGCGATGTCGACGCGCCCTATTGACGGAGAGCCGCCCCTTGGCCGACGAGAAGTTTGATTACGTCATAGTGGGCGCGGGTTCCGCCGGCTGCGTGCTGGCCGATCGATTGACCGCGGACGGCCAGAATCGCGTGTTGCTATTGGAATATGGAGGTTCCGACCGCTCGATCTTCATACAAATGCCGTCGGCACTGTCCATACCCATGAACATGGAAAAGTACAATTGGTTCTACCACACGGAACCGGAGCCGCATTTGGATGGGCGGCGCATGCATACGCCGCGCGGCAAAGTATTGGGCGGATCCTCGTCCATCAACGGTCTGGTGTACATCCGCGGCAACGCTCAGGACTTCGACGGTTGGAGCGCGCAGGGTGCGGCGGGTTGGGCGTATCGCGACGTATTGCCGTATTTCCGGCGTGCCGAAACGCGCCAAGAGGGAGGCGACGAGTATCGAGGGAACGGCGGCAAGCTGCAAACTCGTTACGGCACCGTGAGCAATCCGTTGCATGCGGCTTGGCTCGCCGCCGCGGGCGAGGCGGGTTATCCGCACACGGCCGATGTGAACGGCTTTCAGCAGGAAGGCTTCGGCCGAATGGACATGACGGTGGCCGACGGCAGGCGCTGCAGCGCCGCCAATGCTTACCTGAGGCCGGCGATGCGGCGTCCCAACCTCAAGGTGCTGACGCATGCTCTGGCGACGCGCATTGTGTTCGAGGATCGACGGGCCATCGGCCTCACGTACGTCCAGGGCGGCACCACTCACCGCGTGCGCATCGATCGGGAACTGATCCTGTCCGGCGGTCCGATCAATTCACCGCAATTGCTGAAGCTTTCAGGNNGGTGTCGGCGAGAACTTACAGGATCATTTGGAATTTTATTTCCAGGTGGCGTGCAAGGAGCCGATCAGTTTGTACTCGTCCATCAATCTCTGGAACCGCGCTCTGATCGGTGCGCGTTGGCTGCTGCGCAAGGACGGTTTGGGCGCCACCAATCATTTTGAGACTTGCGGCTTCATCCGCAGCCGCCCAGGCGTGCCGTATCCCGACATCCAGTATCACTTTCTGCCCATGGCGGTGGCTTACGACGGCTC
>PMMB01000276.1 GCA_003165495.1 Gammaproteobacteria bacterium
GCGCCGTGACACATCGGCACTCCACCGAACGCGGCGCCCGCGAGATTCATCAATCCCGTTGACGTTGCGACGGCTCTGTCGGTCACCGGGCGCTCAGGAAAAAGCCGGTTGTTTTCTTCGCGGATGGCGATCACGGCATTGCCAAGCGTAAGAGGGACTTGTGGGAGAGCTAGAAACACCGTTCCCACCATGAAGTCGTACCAGGTGATGCTGGAAAGAGCAAAGCGCGGCGTATGAAACTCGAACCTCACCGCAGACAGGGCCTTCAAGAACTCAGGGTTTTGAATGGCCCCGCACACTCCGCCAAAAAACAGCAGGAGGAACATGGCCGGAACGGCGCGATTCGTTAGAAGCAGCAGGGTTCCAACGAGCCCGATGGCGGCAACAACCCAGCCGGTGTTCATCATTTTGATACCCTCGAGCATGAAGCCCAGCCCGAGGCCAAGAACAATGCCGATCACGACGAACCTTGGAACCAGCTTTGCGATATGGGTGGCCGCACCGGTCTGCCCCAGGATCAGCCAGAGCAACCCCGTGACCAAACTGGCGCTATAGACAGCCGCTTGCGTAATCACCGCCGTCTGCGCTGCTTGAGTCGTGGCGACGGCGCCGATGGCTTTCATCGGCTGAACTGGGAAAGGGGTCTTATAGTAAAAGCCGCAGATCACCATGGCGGCTCCAAAGGTAAACAGAATGCCGAAGGGGTCGATTTTTAGAACGGCGATGTACGCGACGACAAATGGGATCAGTGTGCCGAGATCGCCGAAGGCCCCGGCCCATTCCATTCGATCAAAGTGATTGCCGGTGTTGGGGTCGGCAGTCATTGGCTCCCAACGAAGCTCGGAATGATGCCGGGCACGACGTACTGCTGAATGATGACGATCACGACCAGCACCAGTGTCAGAACGACGCTGTGAATGAATGTCCGCGCCAGGACCGCTCCCTCTTTGCCCTTCAAGTCCGTGACGCATACCCCGGTGGCGATGTTCTGCGGCGAGATCATCTTGCCGAGAACACCCCCGGAAGAATTGGTGGCGGCGAACAGCAAAGGATTCAGCTGCAGTTGCCGAGCGGCGACGACTTGTAAATTGCCGAACAGCGCATTGCCCGAGGTATCGCTGCCGGACAGGAACACCGCTATCCATCCCAGGAAGGGTGAAAACAGGATGAAGGCGTGTCCGGTCGACGCGACCGCCAACCCCAAGGTATAGGCGAGACCGGAGTAGTTCATCACATAGGCGAGTCCGACAATAAACATGACGGTCACGACCGCCTGCCAGATCTGGCGGACGGTACGGACGGCGCATCGAAAAAACTCGGCGGGCGGCAGTCTGACGAGCAATGCCGTGATGAGCGCCGCCAGCAGGATTGCGGTTCCGGTTCCGAGCGGCTGAAAGGTCCAGACTGCGGCATACGGCTTATCGTGGTAGAGCGTGATCGATACCGCCTTGTCCAACCCCGGCCAGTGGATCGCGAGTTGACCGACGGTGGCAACCTTCATGTAGGTCCACAGAACCACGGTGGCCGTCACAATTACCCAGGGCACCCATCCCTGCCAGGCGGGCACGGGGCGGGAGTTGGGCTTAAGTGTCTCGAGCGGTGAGTGCGAGATGGCAAATTCGGAATCTGGAGCCGGGCGCCAGACTTGTAGAAATAGCAGGGTCGCGACCAGCGATCCCAAGGCCGCGAACACGTCGGTCAGGGTGTAATCGAGATAGTTTGACGCGCCGAATTGCGCCAGACCGAAGCTAAAGCCCGCGACCATCAATATCGGCCACAGGGCGCGGATCGAGCGCCATCCACCGTAGAGCGCCATGACATAGAACGGCAGGAAGGCGGCCATCAACGGTAGCTGACGGCCGATCATTGCCGCTAACGCCGGCGCCGGCAGTCCGGTCACCGCGCCCAACACGGTCACGGGTGTACCGAGCGCGCCGAAGGCGACCGGAGTCGTATTGAAAATCAGCACGAACACCAGCGCCTCGAGCGCTGGAAAACCACACATGATCAGCAGGGAAGCGGTGATGGCAACCGGTGCGCCGAATCCGGCGACGCCTTCGAGCAGCGCGCCGAAGCAAAAACCGATGGCGATCAACACCACGCGGCGGTCATTTGGCAAGTGCGTGATCAGCCACTCGCGGAATGCGTCGAAGCGGCCCGATGCGACGGCGACGTTGTAAAGCAGCAGCGCATTGATGACGATCCACATCACCGGCCAGAGCGCAAATATCATGCCATTGGCGGCAGAGTCGAATGCCGTGCCCACCGGCATGGCCCAGACGGTGACGGCGATCAATAGCCCGACGGCGAGGCCCGCCAAGGCAGCCTGCCACGCCGGCCGCTTCAGTACGCCAAGAAGAATGAGGACAGTGGCAATGGGTAAAATAGCAACCAGGAAAGACAGCGCCAAACTGTCACCGACCGGCGTCAACAACTGGTGAAACATTTCCTCTCCCCGTTTGCGGTTATTCGCGCCGCCGGTACGCGCTTTTGGCGAATGCTACTGCATAATACCGGGAATGAATACCTCATTGCGGGCCGCCGCGCCCTCTCAACCATTGCGCGAAGAACGCCAAGCGCAGGTGGTGGCCGCGCTTAACGAGGTGCTGCCGCGCGGGGCAATTCTATTTCGCCATGAAGACACCGTGCCCTATGAGTGCGATGCGCTTACCGCCTACCGTACCTCGCCCATGGCGGTGGTGCTTCCGGAAACCGACGCTCAGGTAGCGGCGGTTCTTAAGGTATGTCATCGGATGGGTGTGCCGATCATTGCTCGCGGGGCAGGCACGGGTCTGTCCGGCGGCGCCAAGCCGCACCATTGGGGCGTGATTCTGTCGCTCGCCAAGTTCAATAAAATCCTCAAGATCGATGTCGCGGCCTGTACGGCGGTCGTGCAATGCGGGGTGCGCAATGTGGTCATCAGCGAGACGGCGGCCCCGTACGGTTTGTACTATGCCCCCGACCCAAGCAGCCAAATCGCCTGCACCATTGGCGGCAACGTGGCTGAAAATTCCGGCGGCGTGCACTGTTTGAAATACGGCCTGACTCTGCACAATGTGCTGCGGGTCCGCGGTTTCATGGTGGACGGAGAGCCGGTGGAGTTCGGCTCCGAAGCGCTCGATGCGGCGGGCCTCGATCTCATCTCGGTGATCGTGGGCAGTGAGGGCATGCTGGCCGTTACCACCGAAGTCACCGTGAAACTCATTCCCAAACCTCAGTTGGCCCGCTGCATCATGGCGAGCTTCGATGACATCGAATCGGCGGGCGCCGCGGTGGCCCGGGTGATCGCGCGCGGCATCATACCCGCAGGCCTCGAGCTCATGGACAAGGCCATGATTGCCGCCGTTGAAGCTTTCGTGCACGCCGACTACGACCTCGATGCCGCGGCCATTCTGCTGTGCGAAAGCGACGGCAGTCCCGAGGAGGTGGCCGAGGAGATTGTCCGGATGGAGCAGGTTCTCGGCGCCGCGGGGGCATCGCGAATCGAGGTCAGCCGCGACGAAGCGCAGCGTCTGAAGTTTTGGAGCGGCCGCAAGAACGCCTTTCCGGCGTCCGGCGGCATCAGCCCGGACTACATGTGTATGGATTCCACTATACCCCGCAAGCGATTGGCGGAGATGCTGCGGGCAATCCAGCAAATGCAGAGCAAGTACGGCCTGCGTTGCGTCAATGTCTTTCATGCCGGCGACGGCAATCTACATCCTCTGATCTTGTTCGACGCGGAGGAGCCGGACCAGATGCGCCGCTGTGAGTTGTTTGGCGCCGATATCTTGGAAACCAGCGTGCGATTGGGAGGCACCGTCACCGGCGAGCACGGCGTGGGTGTCGAGAAATTAAACTCCATGTGCGTGCAGTTCTCGCCGGCCGAGCGCGCGCAATTCCTGGCGGTCAAGCGTGCCTTCGACCCGCTCGAGTTGTTGAATCCGGGGAAGGTAATCCCAACTCTGCATCGGTGCGCTGAGTACGGCAAGATGCACGTGCACCGCGGCATGATGCCATTCCCCGGTTTGCCGAGGTTTTGATGGACGGCCAAGATCCAGCGCTCGCACGTTTGATCGACCAGGTCGATCACGCGCGCAACTATCGTGCGCCGGTGGACATCCGCGGCGGCGGCACCAAGGCTTTTTACGGCGGCCCGCCCAAAGGCGAACCGCTGGACGTGACCGGCCTGTCGGGTATTAGTTCTTACGAGCCCACCGAACTGGTCGTGACGGCTCGCGCCGGTACGCTGCTCTCGGATTTGGAGGCTGCACTCGAGGAGCACGGCCAATGCCTGCCGTTCGAGCCGCCCCGTTTTTCTCCCGGCGGCACGGTGGGAGGAATGGTGGCAGCCGGTTTGTCGGGACCGGCGCGCGCAAACGCTGGGTCGGTGCGGGATCATGTGTTGGGTGTGACGCTGCTCAATGGACGCGGCGAGGTTCTGACATTTGGCGGTCAGGTCGCCAAGAACGTGGCCGGCTACGATGTGTCGCGGCTGATCGTGGGGTCTTTAGGCATTTTGGGCGTGATCTGCGAGGTATCACTCAAAGTATTGCCGATCACTCGGGCCACCGCGACTCTGTTCTTCGATTGGGATGAGACTCGCGCGCTCGAGCAGCTCAACATCTGGGCGTCGCAGCCCTTGTCCATGAATGCCAGCGCCTGGCACGACGGGCGGCTGCATGTGCGTCTGGCGGGCGCGGAGGCGGCCGTGAGTGCGGCGTGCGGCAAGTTGGGCGGCGCTGCGGTTGCTCCCGATGCGGCGAAGACTTGGTGGTCGGGCGTGCGCGATCAGACCGAAGATTTCTTTTCATTGAGCGAAGCCAACCTCGCTCGCAGGGAATGTCTGTGGCGGCTGTCCGTGCCGAACAGCACCGTGTCCGTCAAGTTGCCGGGCCGGCAGTTCGTCGAGTGGCACGGTGCCCAGCGTTGGTGGCGCACCACCGCTGAAACCCGAGAGGTGCGCGCAGCAGCCGCACAGGCAGGCGGACATGCCACGCTGATCCGGGGCGCCGACAAATCCAGCGGTGCGTTCATGCCTGTGAGCGACGTCTTGATGCGTATTCACCAGGGATTGAAGCAGGCCTTCGACCCGGCGTGCGTCTTCAACCCCGGGCGTTTGTACGCCGAGCTTTGACCGCCATGCAAACGCATCTGAGTCCCGAATTCGCAGGCACCCCGGAGGGCGAAGAGGCGCAGGCCATCGTCCGCAAATGCGTGCATTGCGGTTTCTGCAATGCGACCTGTCCGACTTATCAATTGTTGGGCGACGAACTCGATGGCCCGCGCGGGCGTATTTATTTGATCAAGCAGGTGCTCGAGGGCGCAGAAGTCACGCGCAGCACGCAGCAGCATCTGGATCGCTGCTTGACCTGTCTGAATTGCCAAACCACGTGTCCGAGCGGTGTCGAGTACGGGCATCTGGTCGATATCGGCCGCAAGATCGTCGACGCACGGGTGCAGCGCCCTGCGGCGGAGCGGACAGTCCGCTGGTTGCTCAAAGAGGGTCTCACGTCGCCGCTGTTTGCTCCGGCGCTGCGCGTGGGTCAAGCGATGCGGCCGTTGTTGCCCGCCGTACTCAAGAACAAGGTGCCCGCGCCTGCGGGTGGACGCGCGCCGGCCGGTCCGACCCGCGCGCATCAGCGCAAGGTGTTGATGCTGCAAGGCTGCGTGCAGCCTTCAATGATGCCTAATATCGACCGCGCAGCCGCGCGCGTGCTCGACAGGGCGGGCGTGCAGACCGTGCATGCGGGCGGCACCGGCTGTTGCGGCGCCGTGCGCACGCATCTCGGCGATCACGAAGGGGGCCTTGCGGACATGCGCCGCAACATCGACGCCTGGATGCCGATCGTGTCTGCGGGCGATATCGAAGCGATCGTCACCTCCGCATCGGCCTGCAGTCTCGCCATCAAGGAGTATGGACACGCCCTGTCCGGCGACGTTGAATACGCCGATAGGGCGGCGCGAATCAGCGCACTCGCACGTGATTTGAGCGAGTTGCTGCCGGAGCTGGTGGCCGCTCTGATGAACGAAATACGGTCCGATGGACTTGGGCGGCTTGCATTTCATTCGCCCTGCACATTGCAGCACGGTCAGCAATTGAGCGGCGGAATTGAAACGCATCTGCGCGCGCTGGGATTCGACGTCGACATTGCGGGCAGTGAAAGCAATCTCTGTTGTGGCTCCGCAGGCACCTATTCGATATTGCAACCGGATCTCGCTTTAGCATTGCGCGACCGCAAGCTGAATAACCTCGCGAAGCTCGAACCACACTACATCGTCTCGGCCAACATGGGCTGCATTCAACATTTGCAGTCGGGCACGCCCACTCCGGTGAAGCACTGGGTTGAGGTATTGGACGAGGCTCTATTGCCGATGACCGGCGCATAGGGTCGCGGGAAGAAAGCTTCGATGTGTCTGGTTCTCGTTGTCTGGCGCGTGCATCCGCTGTACCCCTGTCTGGTCGCGGCGAATCGGGATGAATTCCACGCGCGTCCGGCGGCCCGGGCCGAATGGTGGCCGGACCATCCGCAGATACTCGCGGGGCGGGATCTCGAGGCTGGCGGGACCTGGCTCGGGCTCACCCACGCGGGTCGATTTGCCGCGCTCACGAATTACCGCGATCCGCAGCAGCGGCGTACGGATGCGCCGGGCGTCGTAACGCCCAGCCGCGGCGCGCTCGTCACAGCCATGCTCGAGTCGGGCGCCTCGGTTGCGGAGGGTTTGGCTTATCTACGCGGCGTGGGTGCGAACTACAACGCCTTCAACCTGATCTTCTCCGACGGCGAGCGACTCGGTATCTATGAAAGTGTGCTTAGGGAAGGACGCGAGCTCGGGCCGGGGATTTACGGACTGTCGAATCACTTGCTCGACACGCCTTGGCCCAAGGTTCAAAACGCGAAAAGTCGATTGGAGTCGGCGCTTTTGGAAATGGCCGGTACCGCGCCGCTGCTCGCCTTGTTGCGCGATGACCGGCCGGCACCCGATGCGCAATTGCCGCAGACGGGCGTGAGCCTGGAATGGGAGCGTCTGCTCTCGAGCGCATTTGTGCGCGCGCCGGACTACGGTACGCGCTGCTCGACAATTATTCGCATTGACACCGGAGGCCGAGCATACTTTGATGAGTGGAGCTGGGACGCCGTCGGGGCGGACATTGGCAGGACCAGCCTGCGGTTCGAACTGGAGTGACGTTATGTTCAACCGCCATCAAGAACTGCTTAACGCGGCATCGACGGCGCGCGCGAACTTGGTGACGATTTCCTCCAATTCGCTGTCGCTGGCATTGTAGGGCGGGGCGATGATGATGGTGTCGCCCGCCGTTCCGTCGACGTTGCCGGAGCAGGGATAACAAATGAGTCCGTCGGCAAAAGCGCGCGCCCCAATGTCGAAACTAAGCGCCCGTTCCGGAGAAAACGGCAACCGGGTCTGACGGTCGCGAACCAGTTCGATGCCGATGAAGAATCCCCGCCCGCGGACGTCGCCGACCTCGTCGAATCTCGAGAGGGCGTGACGAATGGTCTCTTGCAACGTTGCGCCGACGGTGCGGACTCGATCGAGCAGGCGATCGCGCTCGATGATGTTCTGCACCGCGAGTCCTGCCGCACAGGCGGCGGTGTGACCGGTGAAGGTGTGTCCGGTCATGAACGCACCGTGTTCGCTACGAATGGGTGCGGCGACGCGCGCGGTGACGAGCGTTGCTGCCAACGGGATGTAACCGCCGGCGAGCCCTTTGGCGATGCTCATGATGTCCGGGACGACCTGGTCATGCTCTAAAGCGCGCCAAGTTCCGCTGCGCCCCGAACCGCACATCACTTCGTCGGCAATCAACAGAACGTCGTACTTGCGGCATACGCTCTGGATGGCTTGCACGTAGCCATCAGGTGCCGGCACGACGCCGCCGGCCGCACCCACGATGGGTTCGAAAACGAATGCGGCGACGCATTGCGGTCCCAAGGACACGATGGCGTGCTCGAGTTCCGCGGCAAGATGAGCGACCAGATCCTCGGCGGAAACCCCGTCGGGCATGCGGTACGCATTCGCCGCTGAGACGAATGTGACGTCGAGCAGGCTCCCCTCGAAGGCGCGGCGCCGCTGCGCAAAATCCGAAATCGACAGGGCTCCCAAGGTATTGCCGTGCCAAGAGCGCCGCCGCGCTATGAAGTGGCGTTTAGTTCTAAGACCACGGGCCGCAAAATGCTGAAGGGCGATCTTCATCGCCGATTCGACGGCTTCCGATCCGCTGCCGGTGTACACGATGTCCTGGAAATCGCCGCCGCACAGACGCAGGACCGTCTCGGTCAGGTGTTCGAGCGCCGAGCTCGTGAAAAGATATCGATAGGCGTAGGCGATCTCATGCAGCTGCTGCGTGATTGCCGCGTTGACCTCGGGGTGGGCGTGCCCCAGGCAGAACACCGCCGGGCCGCCCGAGCCGTCGAGATAGCGCTTTCCCGCGGCATCGAACAAGTAGCTGCCCTGGCCGCGCACGATCCGCGGCAATTTCTCGATTCCGAACCCACTGGGGCGGTTTTTCATTGATTCTCACCTCCTGGCAATATGCGAATATATCGCATGGAATTGCCAGCCTCGTCCGTACCCGATCCGTCGCCGGCCGCGATTCGCGACCGGGCCCTTGGAATCATAGCGACGGCGTCGGTATTGGCGTTGCTGTACTTTGCCCGAGGCGTATTGGTTCCGATCACTTTGGCCGTCCTTTTGAGTCTATTGATCGCACCGCTGGTGCGGGTACTACGGCGCATCGGCCTCGGTCAGACCCTCTCGGTGTTGGCGGCCGTGCTCGTGCTGGCGTTTTCCTTTGCGGCGGTCGCAGGTGTCATCGGTTCGCAGCTGGTGCATATGGCGGCGAGTCTGCCCCGCTACGAACGGACCATCGAACACAAGCTGAGGACGCTGAACGACATCACCGTCGGCAGGTTCAATGCGCTCACCGGACAGATGGCGCGCCTGGCTGACAGGCGTGCCAGGACCGACCAGCCGGGAACTCTCGAGCAACCCGTCGTCGCCGGTCCGGCGATTCCGATTCCCGTGGAGTTGCACGACGCGCCGCCCAATCCCTTGCAGGTCGTGGAAACGGTTCTCGGATCGATCTGGGTGCCGATCGAGACCGCCGGGATCGTGTTGGTCGTTTTGGTGTTCGTTCTGCTGGAACATGAAGCGCTGCGCGATCGCTTCATTCGTATCGCCGGCGGCGCCGACATTCGCTTGACGACCCTGGCGATCAACGACGCCGGGGAGCGTCTGTCGCGATTCTTCGTATCGCAATTCGCCGTCAACCTAGGGTTGGGGTTCATGATCTGGGTCGGACTCAGCATCATCGGCCTGCCTCACCCTCTGCTGTGGGCGGCGCTGGCGGGCGTACTGCGCTTCGTTCCCTACATCGG
>PMMB01000296.1 GCA_003165495.1 Gammaproteobacteria bacterium
ATATCGGACAAAACAAGGTCCACTTTGTCGGCGCCGACGCACTGCAGAACTTGCTCCAAAACGGCCGGCTCACGGAAGTCACCCTGCACGAATTCGACGCCGGGTATGGCATCCATCGCCAGAATATCTGTCGCAACGATGCGGCTCGTGCCGCCGATGATGCGCGCGGCGTACTGGCTCCAGCCGCCGGGTGCGGCGCCTAAGTCGACGCAGCGAATTCCCGGCCGGAGCAGCCGCTCGCTCTCCTGAATCTGCGCCAGCTTGAACACGGCGCGCGAGCGCCAGCCTTCGCGCTGCGCACGCTTGACGAACTCGTCGCTGGCATGTTCGGCGAGCCAACGAGCACTGCTTTTTGAACGCTTGGGCATTGGTCATTTACGATTGCGGTTGGAGACTATAATCCCGCCATGGCACTCACTGAAAAACAAAAGAAACACTTGCGCCGCCTCGCGCATCCCATGAACCCGATCGTCATGCTCGGTAACGCCGGGCTGACCGACGCCGTCGTTGCGGAACTGGACCGCGCCTTGACCGACCATGAATTGGTCAAAGTGAGCGCTCGAATCGGCGAACGCGATACCCGCAACGACGCGTTGGCAATGCTCGCGATCCGCACGCTGAGCGAACTCGTGCAGCGGGTCGGTCACGTCGGAGTTTTTTACCGGCGCCGCAATGAGCTACCGAAAATCCTCATTCCAGACTAGCAGCAGCACCGCGAGACAGGCCAACACGTACAGCACGGCCGACACGCCGTGCCAGGCGCCGAAACTTAAAGCCGCCGCGGTGCCGTGCACCTGGGCCTGCGCCATGATGCGCTTCAAGACCCATTCGTTGATCGACAGCAGCGCGACCGCCAAATAGCACCAAACGAATCTAGGTCCGCGAGGCAGCAATAGCGCAAGGACTGCCACGCCCAAGCCGGCATACGTCTCGATACTGAACAGCTTGGAGGCCAACAGGCCCGCCAGGTGCCGATCGCCCTGGGCGTAGAACAGCGTGGGCGCCACCCATGCGGCCAGCGACCAGAGACTGCCTGCCCACAGTACGAACAACACTCTAAAGCCGTTTCGAAGCATCGACCTCACACGTAGCGCACGGACACGATTTCGTAGCTTCGCGTGCCGCCCGGCGTGGTCACGTCCACCACATCCCCTTCGGATTTGCCGATGAGGGCGCGCGCGATCGGCGAGGACACCGACAGCAGACCCTGCTTGATGTTCGCCTCATCGTCGCCGACGAGTTGATACACCACCTTGTTGCCGCCGTCCTGGCCTTCCAACTCTATCGTCGAGCCGAACACCACCCGGCCGGTTGCGCTCAATTTGGTGACATCGATGACTTCAGCGTTCGACAAGCGATTCTCGATGTCGTTGATGCGCCCTTCGATGAAGCTTTGCTGTTCGCGCGCCGCGTGGTATTCGGCGTTCTCGCTCAAATCACCGTGGGCGCGCGCTTCCGCGATCGCCTTGATGACGCTCGGACGAGCTTCGCTCTTGAGCTGTTTCAACTCCACTCGCAGCCGCTCGGCGCCGCGCAGAGTCATGGGAGTGCGCTTGATCACGCCGGCAGCACTCTGTGCAGCGTCATGGGAGTTCGCTTCACGCCAACATTTCCTTATGCAAATCCTGCAGTCGATTCACTTCAATGTCGCCCAGATGATCGAGCGCGTCGCAGGTCGCGCGTGCTCCGGCCACCGTCGTGTAATAGGTTACCTTCCTGGCGACCGCCTCGCGTCGAATCGAGCGGGATTCGCGTACCGCTTGCTTGCCTTCGGTGGTATTGACGATCAACGCCACTTCGTCGTTTTTTATCATATCGACGACGTGCGGGCGACCCTCCCGCACCTTATTAACCCGCCGGCACGTCACTCCGGCTTCCTCCAGCACCAAGGCCGTGCCGCCGGTGGCGGCAATCTCAAAGCCGCGCTCAATCAACATCTTCGCCAGCACCGCCGCGCCCGGCTTGTCACGGTCGCGCACGCTGATGAAGCACAGACCGTGCGTCGGCAGGATCACCCCGGAGGCTGCCTGCGCCTTGGCGTAGGCCTCGCCGAAGGTATGTCCGGTGCCCATCACTTCGCCGGTGGATTTCATTTCCGGACCCAGGATGGGATCGGCCTCGGGAAATTTAACGAACGGAAACACAGCCTCTTTGACCGAGAAATACGGCGGAATGCGTTCCGTGGTGCGCTCCTGCGCGGCCAGCGTCTTTCCCGTCATGACACGCGCCGCGACCTTGGCCAGGGGAATGCCGGTGGCCTTGGAAACGAACGGCACGGTGCGCGAGGCCCGCGGATTGACCTCGAGGATGTAGATCACGCCGCTTTGGATCGCGAACTGAACGTTCATCAAACCAACGACGTTGAGCGCCTTGGCGAGCTTGCGCGTCTGTGCCCGCAGATCATCTTGAATTACCTGCGATAAGCCGTTCGGCGGCAGCGAGCAGCTGGAGTCGCCCGAATGCACGCCGGCTTGTTCGATATGCTCCATGATGCCGCCGATCAACACGTCCGTACCGTCGCTCACGGCGTCGACATCCACCTCGATGGCGAGATCCAGAAAACGATCCAACAACACCGGGCTATCGTTCGACACCTTCATGGCGTCGATCATGTACTGGCGAAGGTCATCCTCATTGAACACCACTTCCATCGCGCGGCCGCCCAAGACGTAGCTCGGCCGCACCACCAGCGGAAACCCCACCTCGCGCGCCAGCAACACCGCGGTCTCCTCGGTTCGAGCCGAGGCATTGGCCGGCTGTTTGAGCTTCAATGCAGTCACCAGTTTCTGGAACCGCTCGCGATCCTCGGCGACATCGATGC
>PMMB01000015.1 GCA_003165495.1 Gammaproteobacteria bacterium
TAGGCAATTTCGTCGTCCCCGCCGGTTTGCGTATGGGGCACATCAGTTTGCTGTCGATGGCCGCGTACCTTTCGCGCGGCCCGTAGCCTTAGACGTTCTTCCTGGTACGAGACGACGGCCACGTCGGTAGCCAACATCAGTCGATCCAAAGCGCGTTCATCTAATGGGGTTTTAGGCTGAGTCACAATTCCTCCAGTTGTCAGTAACCACGCGCGCCGCTCGCTCTCGCTCAAGGGCGCGTTTGCGAAAAATCGCGATGGCTTCTTCGCTCGTGATTTCGCCCCGCTCGGCCTGTTGATGAATGGCTTCATCCTCGGCGTTTGGAACATAGCCCTCGTGCTTGAGGCTCCCGATGATGCCCGCTGTATCGCGGGCTTTTTGGGCAGCGGAACGATTATCTTTCGGTGCTTGACTCATCAGTCGTATTCCTTGGCAGGGTAACCGGTGGATCGATCGGTTGCCCGCGGCATCCCCCGCGGCACCGAACAGACAACGTTGTGCGCTAATTTCGGCAGCTTGCGACCGAATGTGACAGTTCGATGCGAGTCACGACGAATTGCATCGAGATCAACATCCCAATCCAATATCGAATTCTTCTCGAGTCCCGCGTCGCGCAGCTCGCCACCATCATCGGTTTCGATTTCACGATGGTCTTTTCGCCCGATGCAGCCGAGTGCGCGCCAAGTTGGAGCGTACGACCTACGCCGGAGACCTGACCATGCCTTCCGGTACTCGACAGACGGTTCTCGCGATGTACACCAATTTGTCTTCTGTGAAAACCACCCCTGGTCCTGGTCGGCTGTAGTTCGCGATATCGGGAATCGGGCGCTGCGTTCGCAGATCAATGATTCGCTTTTTCATCACCGCCCCGCCAACTCTCAAGATTCGAGCGGATTAGGGACTTTATGTAGACACGCATGTCGTTGAGTGCGCGTAGCAGCGCTTGCAGATCCGCCTTGCTCGCTCCGTTGGATCCTCCGCCTTGGTTCACTGCACGGGCAATCTGGTTCAGGTTCCGACCGATGGCACTGATCTCGGCGACGCTCCGCTTGAGTACGTCGAGTTCAGCGGTCGGTAGCGGTGTCACCGACCGCAGGTGTGAGCGGATGAGGAGCGACACGTACGTGCTCGTAGGCATAGCCCGCGCCTTGGCGCGCTCGCGCAGCAGCGACAGGTCATCGGTCCGCAATCGTGCCGAAATTTTCCCACCCACAGCCACCGGTTCAATCGACTCCGGTACCTGCGGTCTTACTGTAGCCGCAGTCAGCAGCGCCGCCTCCACCAAGCGTTTCAGAAGCGTTGATTCCGACAGACCCTGGTAACAAGCAACGGCGCGGAAGCGCTCCTTCATCTCGGAGGTAACTCGAGCGGTGATGAGTGAATCGGCGACCATTGAGCCGAATTGTTAGACGACTGACGCCGTTAGGCTATCCTGCCCAAGACCGTATCCGCCCATGAATGTATTACACAACGAAGAATTTTGTGGATGTGCGAGGTTTCGTGAACTGAGGCCTAGGTTTCGTGAACCGGCCCTATGATGAGTGAACTGAGTTCACGAAACCTGGAACCTCGCGAGCTCCCTCAAGCGGCGCCAAACCTGCTGAGAAGCAGCGGTTCCCAGTGCAACGACTAGCTGCGACTCCCGGTGCTGCGCTTACCCCCGAGTTGAGTTGCAGGCCAGTTCACGAAACCTCGCACATCGACAAATTTTTTTGCTTGGCGATGAAGGTGGAAGCGGACCTCCTTGACCTGCTCTGCCGACACGGCACTGCCGCATATCCGTTGGAAGATCGGTTATGAATGAGATCAAGGAACATCAGTACGTAGTCCTTACGACCGACCTGCCGGCGGAAAAACTCATCATCGGGGATGCGGGTACGGTCGTCCACATTTATCAGGACGGGAAGGCGTTTGAAGTGGAGTTCTCAACCCTCACCGGCGGAACCGTCGCTGTCGTCTCTCTAGAACGCACCCAAGTGCGTGCCGTTGATCACCGTGAAGTAACCCACGCCCACCGCGTTGCATAGCGCGACCGGCCCGGCCCGTTAGCATGCGCAATCGGGACCAGGTTTGAATCGTCGCTAGACTCTGATGTCATCGATATTCGTAGGTGAATTCGATCGAAACACGCACTAGATTTTGCTTAAACCCTCGCCGATACTGAAATCTGCAGGAACCGGGTTTAATCGTTCCCTTACGAGGATCGAAATGGTGAGCGGTATCTCCAAAATCCGACGCGTGAACAACACAAAGCCGGTGGCGCCGCGACTGTCCACCCCGAACGAATGTGCACTGCGGCTGCCGCAGGTATGCAAGATCACAGGCTTACGTCGGTCGATGATCTATCGGATGCAGTCGGAAAAGCGCTTCCCTCAACGAATCAAACTCAGTGAGCGTGCTGTGGGCTGGCTCGAGCGCGAGGTCCAGGAGTGGCTGGCGCAACGAGTCGAAAGCAGCCGCCGAGGCGAGACCTAGCGCTTTGAAACCGGCCGCGGCCGGTATTTCTTCCGCGAGGACGCCGGCAAACTCGACTGGATCAGCGTGTCTCACTGCTTCCGAGTCAGGGGCGATGCCGACGCCTCCAAGAGTTCTTCCTCCGCCATCGTATCGGTTGGGATCGGCTGGTCGCCGGCGGGCTTCAATGGGATTAAGTCCGCGACCTTTCCGGCAGACACGAGCTCCAGAATCTTGACTTCGCTCAAGGTGCTGAGACGCGTCACGGCTTCCACCACCGCTTCCAGCGTGGCCGGCGCCTCGGCATCATACTGCGTGAATTCACCCATGAGCCCAACCTGCTTCAGCACGCATGTCGTGACTATACGCCGCTTCGTGGCGCTTCTTGGCGCTCATCGCTCTTGCCCAGCGGTGAACGTGTCGATTGTGCATCAACTTTCAACGCATCAATATAATCTGCCCACGCTTGCATCATTTTGCGACGCTCCGGGAGGTACTCCGCGTAGTTGTACGCGGCACGGACACCGTCGCGCTCGGAGTGAGCGAGCTGGCGCTCGATGGCGTCGG
>PMMB01000199.1 GCA_003165495.1 Gammaproteobacteria bacterium
AGCGGCAGATTGTGCGGCCGGACCAGCAGATGCCAGTCCTGATGCTCCTCGAGTATCAATGCGATCGCTGCCTCGATCGCCGCCTTGAGCGCATGGTCGTCGCTCGAAGAGCCTCCCTCATTGAGTACCGCATGAATGCGGTCGATCGCACCCTGCAACTCGGCCACCAAGCGTTCGGAGGTGGTGCCGAGCCGATAGGCTTCGGATTGCGCGAGCGCTCCGTGCAATGAGGCGCCGAGAGCCGGGAAAAACGTCGTGACCAGAGACAGCCACAGCGTGTGAAGAGCGAGGTGCAGCAGCGCGCCTATGGCGGTCAGCGCGAATAGAGCACTGTTCACAAGGTGTACACGGTGCCGCAGTGCATGCTGTTTGTTCGCGATCCGGTAATGGTAGCGCCGCTGTTGCTCGAGAATGTCGACCGTCCACCCGGCGTAGCTCGAGATGAACGCCGGATCGGACCAGGCCGTCGCAAGTAGCCGCCGCGCCAGCGGCTCGTTGGCTGCGCACAGCGCGGCGACGTCGTCGGAACCGCGCACGTGCTGCCCAGGATCGAACACGCGCAGATACCAATTGGCCTCGGCCGCCGGATCGGTAAAGTCGAGCAGGGGCGCGAGCATCGGCAGGTACCAGCTCAGCTCGGCGGTGGTGCGTGCGCGCAGCCACTGCTCCTGCCAGTCGCGCCGGTGGCCCCGCCAGTAAATCGCGCTGACCGTCCCGATCACAATCACTTCGCTTAACGCCCACAGACCTGCGTAGGGATGCAGCAGGTGGCTCGCGCTGTCCCAGCCGAGCGCCAAGGGCATCACCGCAAACAACACAGCAATCGCACTCAGCAGATAAATCGCCCAGAAGCCACTCCTGTAGCGGTGTCCATAGTGAATCGCACGCTCATCGAATCGTTGGTGTGCGCCCGCAAAGGCCTCGATGAGCGGCAGCAGCGCCGGCGGCGCCTGCGGCGCGGGAGTCGGCGGGAGTGATTTGACATGCGCACCGATCAGGAGCAGCCGCTGAATGACTTCGTGCAGCGCCATCTGCTTCAATCGATGATTTCGTACGTGGTGGCGAAGATGGCTGGCGAGACGATCCCGAGGCTGCCATCTCCATAATCGACCAGCCACTCACCGGCACACCCGTTCAAGCGGGAGACGCCGTCGGCCAGCAATACTTCAAACGCTGTCGTCATCGGCACCGCCATGATGCGATTGGGCAGGCTGACATATCGTCCCGCCTCACCGGCAACGGTCGGCGGCACGGGGCGGTATTTGTCGGCAAACCGCGCGCGCGAAACGCGCCAGTGTTCTCCTGCGGTGCCGGTGATGATGGCATCGCCGGGCCTGGCATGCACCACGCCTTCGGGGGTATGCACGGTGCATGCGACCGGCGTGAACCGCACCTCGATTTCACGCTCCAGCTTGCGCGCGAAGACGCGGCGCGGATCGGCGCTGATCAGGCTCGAGAAGCCCCGTTGCCCGCTCGAGCAAAACTGCGGCAGCGGCTCGGAGCTCACCTAAGCGCCTCGCGCAACCGTGCCTCGCGGTGCGTCTTGTCGATCAGCGAGACATCGTCTTTGGTTCATATGACGCCGCCAGTTGGCCGCTGGGTGCCGCGGGCTTGTTTGATTATCGTTCAAGTGTGCCGCAGTGCAATGAGCACTGCAAGGAGCTGCCATCCAAGTCGTCCGTAGTTGGCGCGGATATCGTAAACTTATGCGGCCCATGATCAAATTCTTCTCGCGCCTGCCCATGCGGGCGCTATATGCCTTTTCCACCTTTCTGTACCTGCTGGCGTTCTATGTGGTGCGGCATCGGCACCAGGTAATTCGCGAACAGCTGGAAAAGGTCTTTCCCGAGTCCAGCGCCGTCGAGCGCGAGCTCATCCACAAGAAGTTTCTCAAGAACTTTTGCGATGTCATGGTCGAGGTGCTGAAGTCGGTCTCGATGACCGAAGCCGAGATGCGCGCCCATGTGCAAATCGTGAATTTAGATGTGCCCCGGCGGTACTTGGATGGCGGCCAATCCGTGATGACCGTGACCTCGCACTTATGCAACTGGGAATGGCTGCTGCATGGGGTCGCCCTGCAATTAGGCTACGCCGTCGACGCGGCTTACAAGCCCTTGCATGATCAATGGGCGGAGCGACTGATGCTGAAGATCCGCTCCCGGTTTGGTGCCCGACTGGTGCCGGCCAAGGACTTGCTGGCGGATTTTCTGCGACGACGGGAGATCGTGCGCGCGGTGGCGATGAACGCCGATCAGGCGCCGGTCTCGACCGATAAGCGCTACTGGACGCAATTCTTGGGACAAGAAACGGCGTTCTACATTGGCGCCGAGCAAATTGCGCGCGCCACGCGCCTGCCCATCATGTACGCGAGCATGCGCCGAATTCGGCGCGGCTATTATGAAGTGGAATTTAAGCTTTTGTGGGATGGGCGAGAAGTAACCGGGCCCAATACGGTGACCGAGCGCTACGCGCGCGCCTGTGAAACCGACGTGCTCAAGAGTCCCGCCGATTGGCTCTGGTCGTACCGCCGCTGGCGACTGAAAAAGCCATTATACGGCGCCGATTGACGACTCCTCGGTCCGTGCCGCTTTGAGCTTGGCTTCAAGATGCTTCGCGAGTTCGGCGATGGTCGGATGATCGAATAGCTCGGTCAGATCGATGAGCCCGGGGAATTCGCGGTCGACGTTTTCGTGAATCTCGATCAGTTTGAGCGAGCTTGCGCCGATGTCGAATAAGTTGTCGTTGACGTCGATTCTCTTGCCCGGCAGTGCCGCTTCGCAAATCGATTGCAGGCGCGTTTCCAGCTCGGTGCCGGACACCTGAGCTGCGCTTCCCGGCGCCTCACGCAGCGTTTTAAGTTCCGCGAGTTCCTTGTCGAATTCGCCGTCGATATAGGCCTGTTCCAATAAGTGCCGTTGGACCTTCCCGCTGGTGGTCTTGGGAATGCGCTTGGTCGGGATGACTTGAGCGACCTCGAGACCCGTGTGTTCGTTTATCAAGCGTTGGACCGCCGCCGCGGTCGGCAGAAACTCCGGCATGCTGCCGCGATGTAACACGAACACCACTAATTCCTCGCCCTGAGAACTTTGGCTTGCGACTCCCGCGGCCACCAGTTTGTTGAGATCCAAGCCCGGCGCCCGCTGTGCGATATTCTCTAAATCGTAGGGATAATAATTCTGGCCGTTGACGAAAATGATTTCCTTGCTGCGGCCGGCGATGTACAGCGAACCCTCGTGCATGAAGCCGAGATCGCCCGTGTCGACCCAGCCGTCCGCGCCGACGGCCAGCGCCGTGGCCTCCGGGTCACCGAAGTAGCCCCGCGTCACGCTGGCGCCGCATATCAGTATATGTCCGACTTGGTCCTCGGGTAGGGGGGCACTTGCTACGGTCGCGATGCGCACTTCCGTGTTGGGAACCACTCGCCCGACACACATGAGTTCGAGCGCATCGCGCCCGTCGGCGGGATTGAGCTCGACCTTCGTACCCACGGCCAGCTTGTGACGATCCACGCGGATCCAGCGATAGTCGGACCCTAGTTCGGGGAGGGTCACCGCGAGCGAGCCTTCCGCGAGCCCATAGACCGGATACATGGCCTGGCGCTTGAGGCCGGTGTAGGCCAGCGCGCTCATGAATTCATTGCACAGGCCCACCGAGATCGGTTCGGCCCCGTTATAGATCAGCCGTATCGCCGACAGATCGACACCCTCGAGCCGGCGATCTCCCAACACCTTCAAAAAATGCCGATAGCCGAAATTGGGTGAACATGTGATGGTGACCCGCTTCTTCGCGGCCACTTGCAGCCACAGCAGCGGCCGCCGTACGAACAGCTCGGTAGGCATCAGATGGATGTGCACGCGATTGGCGAATTGCATCAGATAAAATCCGATCAATCCCATGTCGTGCGTCAGGGGCATCCAGCTTAAAGTCACGTCCTGATCGTTGAACTTGTCGACTGCGGTTGCCCCTTGCGTATTCGCGATCAAATTACCGTGGGTGAGCATTACGCCCTTCGGTTCGCTGGTCGAGCCGGAGGAGAATTGGATGAAGGCTAGATCGTCCGGCGCCGGCCGATACAGCTTGCCCGGCCGGGAGATATCGGTAATCGATTCGACCAGGAAAGCGCGTGATTTGAGGTCGTTGAACAAAACGGTCTCGCCCACCTGCGCGGCGAGCGCTTCCAGCCGCTCTAAATTCTTCGAGTCGGTGTACAGGAGGGGCTTACCTAGCTTGCGCGCGACGCGCAGCAGTTTGTGCCGATGCTCGTCGCTGATGCCGACGGCAAGCGGCACCGGGGTGATCCCGCCGCAGACCGCGGCCCAGAAGCCGTCGAGGAATTGCTCGTTGCTGTTAAGAAAAATGATCATCTTATCGCCGCGCTGCGCGCCCATGGCCTGCAGGTGGTACAGGATGCCGAGCGCCCTCGTGTAGACGTCGCCGTACGCCACGCGCCGCTCGGAATTTTCGCCGTCGACATAGGTGACGGCGCGGTCGACGCCGCGGTTGCTCTCGAGGATGTCGACCAAAGTCGTGAATGTCATGAGTTTAGCGGCGTCATTCATCGTGCTTGCACCATCATCATTAGGTTGGATCGAGGGCGCAAATTGATTTGCGCCTCGAGTTCAATGGGTTCGTTGCCGGCGCGAGTCAGGCGAAAGCGGCGCGACATGGCGTGGACGTGTACCAGCATCTCGAACATCGCGATATTCTCACCGATACAATGCCGCGGTCCGACCGCGAAGGGAATATAGGCAAATCGATGCCGCTCTTCGGCATCGGCGCCGGCGAAGCGCTCGGGCCTGAACTCCTCCGGCTCGCTCCAGAAGAGCGGGTGCCGATGCAGCATATAGGGACTGATGAACACATCGGTGCGCGGGCCTAAGGGAAAGCCGCCGAGTTCGTCCGCCTCGAGCGTGCGCCGCGTGATCAGCCAACCCGGCGGATAGAGCCGCAACGCCTCCTGCAGCACTTGGTGAGTGAACTCCAACGACTCTGCGGCGTCGAGTCCGAGGGTCTGATCGGAGCTCGTGCGATCCGCTTCGGCCTGCAGTCGTTCTGCCGTGTCCGGATGTTGACTGATGAGATACCAGGTCCAGGTGAGCGCCGCCGCCGTGGTCTCGTGCCCGGCAACAATCAGAGTCAATACCTCATCGATCAGCTCCTTGTCGCTCATGGCTGCGTCGGTGTCGCGATCGCGGGTCGCCATCAACATGCTCAAGAAATCGAAATGCTCCTCAGGCGTACGGCGCCGGCGGTCGATCAGCTGCGCGACCAGCTTGGTCAGCGAGCGAAATCGAAATGCGAATTTCAGGTCGCGGTTCTGCTCTTTGGCGACGACTTCGAAAGGATTCGCGCCGAACTCAATTTCCAGGCGCGCAAGATCGCTGCCGAAGATCGAGCGCAGCACGATTTCCAAGGTCAATTCACTGGTATCGTCGCTCAAATTGATCGCCTCGGCGCGCGCCGCCATCGTAGCCCAGCGCGCGGCGAATTTGTCGTTGACTTCGCGTATCAAGGCGCTGAATTGATCGATGACGCGGCGATGAAACGAGGGCTGCATCATGCGCCGCTGCCGGCGCCAAAGATCACCTTCGCTGGTCATGATGCCGTTGCCNNGTGCGCAGATTGATCTGCGCCTCAAGCTCGACGGGCTCAGCGGGCAGATAGGTCAGGCGGTAGCGGCGCGCGACTTTATAAAGATGCATGAGCATCTCGTAGAGCGCAAATGTTTCCCCGATGCAGTGGCGCGGTCCTGCGGCGAAGGGCATGTAGGCAAAACGCGGCCGCGCGGCTTCGTTTTCGCTCGCGAAACGCTCCGGCTTGAAAGCATCCGGCTCCGGCCAGAAGCGCGGATGCCGGTGCAAGAGATAGGGACTTAGGAGCACATCCGCGCCTGCCGGAATCTCAAATCCCGCCAGCACGTCGGCACCGAGCGCGCGGCGCGACAGGAGCCACCCCGGAGGATAGAGGCGCAGCGCCTCATTCACCACCTGCTGCGTGTACGGCAACGTCTCCATGCGCGCAAGACTCGGCGCTGCGGAGATCGGGGCGGCATCGATTTCCGCGTGCAGGCGCGACTCCACCTGCGGGTGCAGCGCGAGGAGATACCAGGTCCAGTTGAGCGCGCTCGCGGTGGTCTCGTGGCCTGCGACCACCAGCGTCATGACCTCATCGATGAGCTCGCGCTCGCTCATGGCATCGCCGGTGTCCTTGTCGCGCGCGCTCATGAGCATGGCGAGGAAGTCGACGTGTTCCTCGGCTTCGCTCGCGCGGCGGCGCATGACAGCGGCCACGAGTTTGCCGAGGGAGCGGAATTTGTAGGCAAACTGTAGATTGCGCGCCGGCTCCTGAGTCACGACCGCAAAAGGATTGCCGCCCGATTCTTGGCTCAGTCGATCCAGATCGCGGCCAAAAACCGCGCGCAGCACGATATCGAGCGTCAATGCGCTCATGTCATCAGTGACATTGACGCTCTCGCCGCGCTCGGCCTGTGCTTCCCAGCGCGCGATGAAGCGTTCATTCGCCTCGTCAATGACGCGCGCGAACTCCGTGATGACGCGGCGGTGGAACATCGGCTGCATCATGTAGCGCTGGCGGCGCCAGAACTCGCCCTCGCTGGTCATGATGCCGTTGCCGAGCAGGATCTTGACGCGATCCATCCCTTCACCCTTGGTGTAATTGCGATGGTTCGACAGCAACACCCGCTTGATGTCGTCGGGGTGGTTAATGACGTAGTTATAGACGCCCCGGCCGGGCGCGAAGACTCGATAGATGTCGCCGAACTCCGCGAAATAGCGGATTAAGCGAGCCAACGACTCGTCGCTGCCGCCGAGATCGAAGCCTTCGGTCGGGCCGGGGGGCAGTCTTATGGATTGCATCGCGATATTGTAACGTAGGCCCCCGGGGTAACGGGGCGCCGCTACGCGCGTCGGCTATTGCGGAGCGCGGCGGCGTTCTCGACAATGCCGGTCGTGGAAGAAAAACCCGGTGGTGGCCTGCGCAATACGATTTATGAACAGCAAACCCGCTCCGGCAGGCGGCTGACGCGCGGCCGTTTGTTCTTGTACAAAATCCTCGTGCCGGTGGGCTTGTCGCTGGTGCGGCTGGTGTGGCGCTGGTCGCGCGTCATCCAAGTGATCGGCGCCGGGCACATTGCGGCAGCGCTCGAGCGCGCGCCCTCGTTCATACCGGTCTACTGGCATCAACACCAAGTATTCTGCGTCAAATACCTGCTGGAACAGCGCGGCGCCGGATTGAAATTGGGCTTCTTGATCTCGCCGTCGGTCGACGGTGAGATCGGCGCGATGATCGTGCGGAATTTGGGCGGCGAGGTGATTCGCGGCTCGTCCACGCACACCGGAGCTCGGGCGCTGCGCGATTATTATCAGGCGCTGGCGCACCAGGACGTGTCGCCCGCGATCACACCGGATGGTCCGCGGGGTCCACCCTGGAAGTTCAAACCCGGGGCCGTGCTGCTGGCGCAGCTGTCGGGGCGGCCCATGATCCCCTTGAGCTACGCCGCGTCGCGTGCCTGGAAGATCAAGTGGGATCGCTTCATCATCCCTCTCCCCCTGTCGAGGATTGTGATCGCGGTCGGCGAGCCGGTGTATGTTCCCAAGGGTTTGGACGCCGCCGGCCTGGCGCGCGTGCAGTTGGACATGGAGCGCCGCCTGCTGACCGTGTTCGAGGAGGCAAATAGGGGCCTTGGGGTCGGGTTTCTCAGTAAGCCTTAACAATACAATCGCTTAGCTTGTATTCCTTACAACTTATGCGAGAATCCAAGTGCATGTGCCGCATGCGAATACAAAGGAACTGTGTGACGCATTCGGTTTCGAGCTTGAATCCGGTGGCAAACTATTGATCTATAACCCCAACTATCTATCTGGGACCTCCCACGGCGCATGGCAATAGCACCCCACGATCCCCGCCACCCAGACTTAACCGCCTCGGACGTATTGTCTGCGCAGACTTGGCCGAAGCGCGGGATTCGTCCGGCCGTGGGTCTCGATGTGATCTGCACCAAAATCGCGGTCGATTTCCAATCGATGACGGCGGTAACGGCGCTCGAGGTCATTGGCGCCAATTTGGAACTGCTGCGCGAGGCGACGCGCACGGACGCGGCCTTTCATATCCATGTCGACGCGGAGTCGGGACAGTTCCATGAGATTCAGGTGGCGCGCGGCATGCTCGCCACCGGTAACCCGGAGCAGTTGCAAGGTCTGAGCTTGGATGCGTTCCCGTGGCTGCAAGCGCGCTTGGCGCCGCTGCGCGTGTCGGAGCTGCGCGATACCGCGAAGCCGCGCGGCGATCAGAGCGAGGACGCCACCGCGTGGAGTCACCTCGGTATCGGATCGGTACTGATCATCGGTTATTTCATCGAAGGCCGGGCGGCCGGCCTGCTTGGGATCGCCGGCGCGCTGCCGCGCGAGAACTGGGAAGTACAGCTGCATCTCTTGATGAAGCTGGTCGGCAGCTCCCTTGCCACCGGCCTGGAGCGCATCGAGATCCAACGCCATTTGCGTGATCTGGAGGAGCGCAATGAGCTGGCCTTGTACAGTGCGAACGACGGGCTTTGGGATTTCGACACCATCAACAATCGCGTCTACCTCTCGCCGCGCTGGAAGGCGATGCTGGGGTACGACGAAGCCGACGTGGGGCAGGCGCCGGACTGGCGAACCCTGGTGCACTCAGACGATATGTCGCGCGTGCAGGCCGCCATTCGCGATCACGT
>PMMB01000201.1 GCA_003165495.1 Gammaproteobacteria bacterium
CGATGCGAACGGGGGTGATGCACGGCGGAATTCCTTTTCTTTAGATTTCGGTCTCGAGTGCTCCCTCTCTCTCATCACGCCGCGCCGCCAGCTCTTCGCGCTTGACTTTGCCCGGTGCGCCAAAACGAAAATTTTGAATGACGAATGAATAGTCGTACTGCTTTTCGCCCTCTTTGTCGGTCCAGTTATTGGAACGGATCTGCGCCTGCAAGATGAGCTGATCACCCTTACGCGCGTTCTTCGCAATCGCCTCTCCGAGACTCTCGAACGCCACAAACCAGAGACTGGTAACCACCTCGCGCGCATTACCGTGCTCGTCCTTACCCGCATAGTCGTTGCCGACCAGGCAAATCCGCGTGTATGTGGTGTCCCCTTTGACGGCGAGCTCGGGATTCTTCGCGAGATTGCCGACGGCGGTTACTGTGAAGCTATTCATGACTACTCCTTGACTGTTGTGTTGCGCGACTCGAGATGATTCATCCGTCGCGTGGCAGGCAGTCTGAGAGCAGCACTCAAAAACTTAAATCAAATTAAGTATCCAGTTTGCAGAGAAAAGACCGTCACACCCCGGTTTGGCTAATCCGTAAACCGCTTGTCAACATTCACTTTTGTCGACAACCGCATAGAAACTCATGCTGCTCGCGATCATTTTCGCGCGGCACTGCATAATCGCAGCCCTAGCGAGGATCCGACGGTTCCATGGCGAGCCGCCGTGCTAATTTAGCGCTGCCGCCTGAAGGAAACGCTAATGAACTCAGCAAAACACTCGGTGAACATAGCCGTGCTCGACGACTACCAAGGGGTCGCGCTGACGCTTGCCGATTGGTCGGCGGTCACGGCGCGAGCCAGCGTGGTCGTATTCAACGACCATCTCGCAGACGCCGATGCCGTCGTGGAGCGCTTGCTACCCTTCGATGCCGTGTGCGTCATGCGGGAACGCACGCCGCTGCGCCGAAACGTCATCGAACGGCTGCCGAAACTGAAGCTGATCGCATCCACGGCGAAACGCAACGCCTCGATCGACACCGAGGCGGCGGCGGAACTAGGCATAACCGTCGTGCACACCTCGTACAGCTCCACCCCGACGGTTGAACTCACGTGGGCGCTCATTCTTGCGGGCGCCCGGCACATTGTTTCCGAGAACGCGTCGCTGCGGGACGGCGGCTGGCAACGGTCCGTCGGCGACGACATGGCGGACAAGACCCTAGGCATCATCGGATTGGGCAGCATTGGATCGCAGGTTGCCAAGGTGGGAATTGCGTTTGGCATGAACGTGATCGCATGGAGTCAGAACCTGACATCGCAGGCCGCTGCCGCGGCGGGCGCTCGGCTGGTTTCCAAAGAGGAGTTGCTGCGAGAAGCCGATGTCGTTTCCATTCACCTGGTGCTGAGCAGGCGCACGATGGGTTTGATTGGCGCGTCGGAACTTAGTCTGATGAAGCCATCCGCCCGACTCATCAATACGTCGCGTGGACCCATTGTCGTGGAGGCGGCTCTTGTCAGTGCGCTCGGCAACCGGCAGATTGCCGGGGCCGCTGTTGACGTGTTCGACAGCGAACCTCTGCCGCTGGAACATCCCTATCGGCGTATCGACCATCTTCTCGCCACGCCGCACATCGGCTACGTGTCGCGGGACTTATACGGACTATTCTATCGCGACACCGTTGCCAACATCGTCGCGTGGCTGGACGCGCGCGCCCTACTCCAGGCAGACGACGAGCTTGGCTGAGTGGGTTCGCCAATTGATCGGAATCACGTAGGAGCGGCTGTGCGGCGCCGTGACTTTTTCTAGATCGTGCGCGATCACGACCGGCACCGATATGACGAAATTCTTGCCGAAGTCGCGGCGCGCATTGCCGGAAATCGTGTTCGCCACTTCGCCGACGAGATCCTTGATGTTTTCGTCGCTGGTATCGGTTTCCTGCATGCGCATCAATAGTACCGTGAGCATGCCGCGCGGAGCGGTAAAGTAGACGATGCCCTTGCGCGCCCCGGAAATGCCGATGACGCCTGTGTATTCGTAGGCTCCCGGGTTCCCGTCCGTCACCAGATAGGGAGACCCGACGGTGGCCGACTGCTGCGCCGATATCTCGAAATAGTTCGTCGTTCCTTCGATGAATGTGCGGATTTCTGCTTCTTTAAGCATCACGCCTCCGACAACAACTCTTCTAATGCATCATTGAGCTGACGATCGGTAAACGGTTTGCACAGAAAGCCGTTCGCTCCTCTCTCGATGGCGTCCACCGCAGTTGCTTTGTCCGCGAGAGCGGAGACGACCAGGATCAGCACCTTGGAATTGATCGCCACCAATTTTTGCACGCACTCGACGCCGTCCATCTCGGGCATGGTCAAATCCATGGTCACGACGTCGGGTTGCGTGCGGCGAAACAATTCCACGGCCTCGCGTCCGTTGCTTGCGGCGCCCACCACCTCCAAGCGGGCGATTTGCTGCGAGCGCTCGATGCGGCGGCGAATGATGTTCGAGTCATCGACAATCATGAGCTTCAACATGGGTTTGGACTCGACATCCATATCCGTCACGCCGCCTCCGTGTCATCCGCGCGTTTGACGGCGCGTGGCAGCGTCATGGTCAGCCGAGTAAATTTTCCGTTGCTCGTCGCGACCGAGACCCGCCCGCCCATCTGATTGGTAAGATCGGCTATTACATTCATGCCGACGCCCCGTCCCGCATCTTTCGTCGCAGTCTCGACGGTGGAAAAGCCCGTTTTGAACAGCAGCGAGAAGATCTGCTTCGTATCCAAGGTCAGCGCCCGTTCCGGCGTGATAAATCCCTTTTTCAGCGCGGCCTCCTTGATGCGCTCGGTCGATAGACCTTGTCCATCGTCTTCGACGATGAGCTTGTAGCCGGCGTCACCCAAATCTTGGAATGAAAGGCGCACTGTGCCTTGCTGGGGTTTACCCGCGCTCAAGCGCGCGGCCGGCGACTCTATGCCATGCACGATGGCGTTGCGCAGCGCTTGAATACCGATGTCCTTGACGGCGCGCCGATAGTTGTCGGGCACCTCATCGAGGCCCGTGCACTGCAGAGTGGCTTCCTTGTTGTTTTCGCGGGCGACCCGCGCGGCCAGTTGTTGCAGCGTCGCCGCGACGCCGGAGTCGGCTTTGCCGCCTTGCTGCTTCTGC
>PMMB01000311.1 GCA_003165495.1 Gammaproteobacteria bacterium
GCGTGCAGATCGACCGTCAGCAATCGATCGACACCGGCGCTCGCAATCATGTTCGCCACCAGCTTGGCCGTGATGGCCACCCGCGTGGCCCGTGGCCGCCGATCCTGGCGCCCATAACCGAAGTAGGGTACTACCGCGGTAATGCGCTTCGCCGATGCTCGCCGGCAGGCGTCCGTCATCATCAACAATTCCATCAGATTTTCCGCCGGAGGATTCGTCGATTGCACGATGAACACGTCGCGTCCGCGCACGTTTTCCATCAACTCGACGCTCACTTCGCCGTCGCTGAATCGGCCCACATCGGCTCGGCCCAATTGCACATGCAAGTGCCGCGTAATCTCCTGCGCAAGCGTCGGATTCGCCTTGCCGGTGAACACGGCAATCGTCAATGTATCGAACTCTTTACTCTGCGACATGGGCCTTGCTCAAATTGGCTGGGGTGGAAGGATTCGAACCTCCGTATGGCGGGATCAAAACCCGCTGCCTTACCGCTTGGCGACACCCCAAAGGAATCAACAATCAGCGCACTCGCTTGGAGCCTTCTCAGCCGGACGCTAATCTTTCAAGCAAGGGCGAGTCGTTCAGTCCACGAGCCAAAAAAAAATCTAACGCCGGCGGTAACTTCCGCACAATTTCGCGGCCGCGATCGATCGTCTCAACGGCCGAAAAAACACAGGACCCAGTACCCGTCAGGCGCGCTGGACCAAAAACCGACAGCCAATCAAGCGCGCGCGCCACCTCAGGATATCGGCGCCGCACCACACTCAAGCAGTCGTTTCGTCCACCAGACGCCAGGAAACCGTGAATTGTGATGGGCGCAGAATTCCTTGTCAATTCAGGATCCTGAAATACTTCCGCCGTGCTGACACCAATATTCGGCTTTAAAATCAAATAGTTAGTCTCCAATGGCGCCAGCGGCGGATACAACGGCGTCAGGCGCTCGCCGATTCCTTCCGCCCACGCCGCACGACCGCGGACGAACACGGGCACATCCGCCCCCAGCTTTAGGCCCAGCGCCGCAAGATCCTCCATGGGCCAGTGCAAATTCCACAAGTGATTGAGCGCCACCAAACAGGTCGCCGCATCGGAACTGCCGCCACCCAGACCGCCGCCCATGGGTATGCGCTTGAGCACGCCGATATCTGCACCCAGCGGGCAGCCGGCAGCAGTTTGCAGCGCTCGAGCCGCGCGCACGCACAGATCGGCGTCCTCGGCAACACCGAATATCCCGACGATGCGGCGAATCCGGCCATCCGCGCGTACTTCGATCGTGATCTCATCGCACAGATCGACGAACTGAAAACAGGTTTGCAACTCGTGATAACCGTCGGGTCGTCGGCCCAAAATATGTAAAAAAAGATTCAGCTTGGCCGGCGCAGGCCAAGGTTTTGCGGCCGCCACCGATGTCTGGCGCGGCAAGTTCATCACCGCCGTTCCCAGCGATCGACTGCAATGCGCACGCGCACGCCCTCGCGGCTCAACACCACGCGCGCGGGCAATAAATCTCCATCGACCGGCATGTAGCGGTCGTAGGCAATATTCCAATCAGCTTGAGTCAATTGCAATGCACGGTCCTGATCGTTGCGCTTAAGTTCGAAGGCCGCACTCGGATCGGGTACACCGAGCAGCCAGTACCGCAGGTGATCAATCGGCAGCTCCACACCTAAGCGTTCTTGCAGTTGCGCCAACACGGCGTCGCTCGGCGGCGCGTTGTCCAATGAGAGCCCGTCGGGTGTGCGCTTGAGCACCAGCGCACCGACGCCGAGCGGTCCGGACAAATGAACTTCCGCCGAATCACCGCGCTGTCGCCAATTCAATGTGGCTTGCCACCCTTGCGTGCCGACGGCGACAGCCGCGCGGCCATCGAGTTGCCAAGACCTCGAGGCTTGCAAATCGGCGACCCGCTGCTCCCATCCCTCAGGCAAGGGTGCCGGCGCCCGCCGATTCGTCGCGCAAGCGGCGAGCACGGTGACGCACGACAAAATCAACAATACGCGGCGCATCGGCTCAATTCTTGGCGGGCTATCGGCCGCATTGCGGGCGCCGGTTGCGGCGCGGCGTGCAATCGTTGACGCGTTGCCTTGAGCAACCGATTGTCGCCATCGGCCGCACTGGCTTCGGACCAAATGTGCTCGGCTTCGGCGGGTTTGCCGAGCCGCCATAGTACTTCGCCCAGGTGCGCCGCGATGTCGCCGCCGCGATCGTCCGCATAGGCAGCTCGCAAATAAGTCTCCGCTTCCGCGCTGTGGCGCTGGCGGAATAGCACCCATCCCAGACTGTCGAGAATCGCGGCATTTTTTGGCGCTGCGGCGTAGGCGCGTTCGATGAGCCGGCGGGCCCTGCCTAAGTCTCGGAAGTGATCGGCCAGCGTATACCCCAGCGCATTCAGGGCCGCCGGGTCATCCGGCCGTGACTTCACGAGGTCAGTCAATTCATGCAAGGCGTCGGGAATTCGCCCCTGTTCCTCGTAGATTGACGCCACCGCATAGCGCAAGTCCACACTATCCGGATACTCCGTGACGCCCTGCTCCAGTACGGCGGTCGCCCTGGGTAAATCGCCTGAATCAGCGTAAGTGCGCGCGCGTGAGGCTAGAATTTCCGGTGCGTGCTGCGGTTCATCCTCGATGAGCCGGTCGAGCAATTCCTCGGCCGCCGCGGCTGCCCCGTGCGTCTGCAGTATCGTGCTCGCCCGCAGCAACGCCGGCACCGTGTTCTCGCCGCTCTGTACCTGTGCGTATAAGCGCAACGCGTGTTCCGGATCATCGTGACGATCGGCGATCAGTCCCAAATAGTAAAAGGCATCGTCGAGGTACTTATCCGCCCGCAACAGCGCGGCAAATCTTGTGGTAGCGGTGTCGAGATGCCCTTCTTGAAACTCGATGAGCCCCAACAGGCGCAGCGCCACGGGCGCGTACTCGGGGTCCTGCGCCAGCATTTCCAATTGCTGTGTTGCCGCCGAATCGCGCTGTGCGGTCATCAGCAACAGGGCGTAGTCGAGGCGATTGGCGGGCGTAT
>PMMB01000325.1 GCA_003165495.1 Gammaproteobacteria bacterium
TATCATCGCGGTCAACTCGTCGACGATGCCGTCGCACCCTACCAGCGCACATTCGGTGAAGTACCGATCGGCAAGCCCTTGGTGTACATCAACAGCCTGCTGAATCTCGCGGTGGCGCTCAACCAAGGCAGTTACGCCGCGGCGCACAAGATCGACTCAGGACTGGACTGGTCAATCGAGATCGGCAAGGATTGATTAGGGTTCACCCGACGACGACCTCGCTGATCTGAATTACGGGACTTAAGGTCGGTGTAGTTTGGGATGTCAGCCATGATCTCATTCGCGTGGGGACCGAAGCCTGCTTGGAAGGCGTCAACGGATTCGCAAAAAATGTGGCACATTCCAACGTAGGTTGCCGGCGAGCCCGGAGCGCCGCCCGCAAGTCCCTTGTCGACCGTGTAATACTTGCAGCTATCGCCCATCCTGCTCTTTACAAGCGGCATGTGCTTGTCGCGGTAGTACTCATGGTCGAATCGTGCTCCGGGCCTGTTGGAGTACATCACGCTGACTTTGATCATCCTTTGTCTCCTAGCTCAAAGCTACGCTTTTGTTCTGTTGGGGGCAGCGCCAAGCCTGCCATTTTCACCAGTTTACCTGTCTTCAACGCCATTTCGGGCTTGCGGTTCGCATACTGCTGATTTCCTGGTTGCCGTGCGCTTCGCCGTGGATAACGTGTCGCAGACAACGATTCAACGATAGGATTGATCGGACTCTCTCGAGCCACCTGCGTATGAGGGGAACTGGACAATGCCGCGTCGCTCTGTCGCTCCTGTGTGGTTGATGGGCCTGACCAACGCGGTTTTTGGCATGTACGGCGGCATCATCGTGATATCGGTGCCGCAACTGTTGAGTGCGCGGCATGTTCCGGAGGCGACGATTGCTACGATGACGGCGGTCATGATCTCGCCCAGTTTCTGGACCTTCCTGGTCAGCCCAGTGCTGGACGTCCGATTCAGCCGGCGCTGGTACTCGGTATCGACAGCGGTGGTGGCCGCTGCGCTGCTGGTGCTGGCGCTGCTCAACCTGAATCACCTCGTCTTGGTCGAAGCATTATTGGTCGCAGGCTTCTTCTTCGCGAATCTATTCCAGAGCGCGTTGGGGGGGTGGCTTTCGAGCATTATCACGACAGAGGACGAAAACAGGCTCAGCGTCTGGGTAACGATCGGCATCATTGGCGGCGGCGGCGCGATGGCGGTGGCCGCGGGCGAACTGATGCGAAACCTGCCGCCGGCAATGGCCGCGCTGCTGCTCGGCGCGACGGTCTTGCTTCCGACTGCGGTCTTTCCCTGGATGCAGGCGCCTGGGCCACACCGGCGGCTGGCGCGGGAGAGTTTTCCGCAATTTTTCAATGAACTGGTAAATCTTCTGAAGCGGAGCGAGGTGCTGATTGCGATCCTGCTTTTCGTGGCGCCGGTGGCCACGTTTTCATTGACGAACTTTCTCAGCGGCTTAGGCAATGATTTTCGCGCATCGACTCACTTCGTCGGGCTGGTGGGTGGAACTGGCGTGCTGCTCGGCGGGATCTGCGGATCCTTGATCTTTCCGTCGATTGATCGGCTGCTGCCGCTGCGATTCCTTTATCTTGCGATCGGAGTGGTTGGGTCGACCTTCACGCTTGCTCTAATCCTGCTGCCGCGCACACCCGCGACATTCGCGGTGGCTTTAATCGGCGAGAACGTCTTTCAGGCGCTCGCCTTTACCGCTTCGATCGCGATCACGTTTGACACGATCGGGCGCAGCAACCCCCTTGCCGCCACGACCTACTGCCTGATGACATCGGCGTCTAATATTCCAATCACTTACATGCTGATCGTCGATGGTGCGGCGTACGCCCGACATGCCGTCGCGGGGAGCTTTGCCGCGGATGCGGGATTGAGTCTGGTTGCGAGTGCGCTGCTGGGAGCGATCTTGGTCTGGCATTCGCGGCGAGGCAGCGTGAACCCGAACGGGCTTGCCGTCCCGAACGATGCACGGATCAAAATCGTTTCTTATGAGTGAGGTCATATTGATGAAAAAGATGATTTGCTTGTGGGTCGCGTGTCTCGCTCTCACTGACTATTCGGTTGTAAATGCTCAGGCTCCGCACACGGCGAAGGATGGAGTGTATTTTCCGGCGGCGGTCGGCCAGACAGAGACCGACGAATACACGCGCTATGAGTTGTTGGCGCCTGAGACGGCCAGCTTCAAAATTTACTATGAAGTGTCTGCGACGACTTCGGGGGCGAAGTTTTTTTATAACCCCATTCGCAAGGGCAGCTCCGCGAGCGATGAGAGCGTCTATGACGCAATGCTAGGGACGCCGCTGCACTTTGAGGTGGTGAGCGGTGCAGAGGCACGCAAGGACGCGCTGATGCCTGATGCGGATTCGGCGACCAACTACATCAAGGTAACGCTGGCGCGGCCGGTGCCGGATCTTGGCCAGGGTCGCGTGCGCATCATCAAGACCTATAAGGACGCGAAGAGCTATTACATGGACGGGAAGACGATCGTCTTCAAGCGGCCCCTGGGCGTAAAGCGCAACAAAGTGGTGCTCCCGTCCGGGTATGAGGTGGTGGGATTAACGGTGCCGTCGCAGATTCTGACGGAGAAAGATGGGCGGATTGCGATTAGCTTTCTGTATCCGGCGGCGGGCGAGGCTCCGCTGGTACTGCGGGCAATCAAGGACGCACAAGTAGGAACCGCGGCACTGCCCAAGGCGTTGACCGCGCAACGGAGCTGGGAGTCACCTTTTGAGGGGGAGAAGGAGCAGGAGCGGCTGTCGGAGCGGGCCCACCAGGACCGGGATATTGTTTACTTCTTGCAGCAGCCTGAGACTCATGCGTTCAGTCTGTATCACGACTACACGGAATCGCGAGCGGGCGTAAACGGCTACGCGAATGTAGTTCGCGTGGGCAGCTCGGCGAGTCATCCTTCTTCGATCGTTCTGGATACGGGAGAGCAATTGAAGGCGCTGGAGATGAGCGGCGCGGAACTGATGGCGTCGAAGGTCAATGTTGGTGAAGCGGTGGATCCGACCGCCCGGGTCGTCGTGATCCCGTTCGCGCCGCTACAGGCGGGCCAGACGCTGCGGCTGCGCATTGCGGAGACCTACACCGCGCCGTTGAGCTACAAACTCGATGGAGAGGAAATGGTATTCGATCGCAGCTTAGGAAGGCCGCGAAACGCGGTGGTGTTGCCGTCGGGTTGGTACTGCACGTTCAGCGCGGCTCCAGCCACGGTAAGTCAGCTGCCGGACGGAAGGGTACGGCTGGATTACTGGGATGATCGGCCCGAGGCGGTAGATGTGCTCATAAAGGCAAGACGACGCGTCGGCGGGCAGTGAGGTCCAACGTGGTCCCTCCGCGCGCGCCTATTGTCCCGCATACCAGACCGCGTGATCAAAATCCTCCCACCAACCGCCTCGGCCCTTTCCGATCGAATTGAGAGAATCAACGACCTCGATGCGATCAACGTATTTAGCGTTCTTGTAGCCGATCTGCAGCTCAATGCGAAGACGTAGTGGCGCTCCGTTGGCGACCGGCAATGGCTTGCCATTCATGCCATAGGCCAAGATCGTCTGCGGATGCAGCGCGTCCAATAAGTCCAAGCTCTCATAGTAGTACGCGCCATCGAGATCGATCTTATCGAGGCAATGAAACACAACATAGCGAGCGCCTCTTCCAAGCCCCGAGAGCGCGAGCACACGCGACAGCTGGACGCCCGTCCATTGACCGATTGCACTCCAACCTTCGTCGCACTGGTGCAATGTGATCTGGGTGCGCGACGGGAGCGATTGCAACTGGGCGAGCGTCAGCGCGAGTGGCCGGTCGACGAGGCCGTGTACGCGCAGCTTCCAGTCGCGAAAATCAGTGTCGAGCATACGTTTATAGTAATCAGCCTTCGGCATCGTCGTACCGTTGGTGGGAAACGTCTTGGAGATTTCTGAAACCGGCAGCTCTCGTACCAGGGGCCGACTGGACAAGATGAGCCGCTGTGCGTGCAGCGTAAAGCCATCAGCCACGTCAAGCAGTTGGTGAAATGGGCTTTTTTCGTCCAACCTGCCACATGCCGCGAGTAAGGTCCCGGTAGCCGCGAAGCCGCCGAGCAGCGCACGACGAGAAATAACATCGGTCATACGGAATCCTCGCGATCGACAGCGTATCGCCCGGTGATCATGGATCTCATCAAGTTAAAAAATCCGGCTACAAACACCTGAAACACGTGTACGAAGACGAATAACACGAGGAGCATGGCCGCGAGGAAATGAATGGACCGCGCCGACTGGCGGCCTCCGAATAGCATGAACAAGTCCGGGAATGCTGCCGTCATCGCGTTCGACATCGTCAGGCCGCTCAATACGATCGTCGGAATTAAAACAAAGATCACGAACAGGTAGCTGAGCTTCTGCAGTAAATTGTAATTGCGCGCCGCCTGTCCGCGGGCTCGCCTCAATCGCAAATGCTGCCACACCTCGTGGGCGATGCTGCGTAACGTCAGGTCACTACGCATCGGCAGCAACATCTTGGCCAGCCTGCCGCTCACAAGAATATACAATCCATAGAGCAGAAAACTGAGTGCCAAGATCCACGCGAACGCGAAATGCCAGCCGCGTGTAGCGCCGAACTCCCAGTCCTCGGGCGCCGCGACGACGAGCAAATACTTTCCGCCGAAACCATCGTCGATGACGCTGCCGAGTACGCCGGTTACATCCCAACGCCGGCTCCCGATCTGCAGTTCCGTTTGCGGCACTGCGCGGTCGAGATCCGTACCCGAGAGCGACAGAAAGGCTGGTATACCGGCGTGCCCGTCCTCCCCCCAATACAGATGGGGGTGGATGTCGAACAGCAGCAACCCGGTTAGGAGCAAAACGACGACCGCTGCCGCATTCACCCAATGCCAAATGCGCACCGGCCACGGGTGTCGATAATCGAGCTGCTGTGTCACGAGGTTTCCCTGGGCGCCCATCCGAATGAGCTCCTAGTACGATACGGCCCCGGGGCGCCGGGGCGCAACTCGACGTTTCTTTGCCACGTAACCCGGGCGGATTGCATGGCGGTGGAGGCGCAGTTCGTTCACCCCGTCATGCCGCAGCAGCCGAATCGGCCGATACCTCCACCGGCTGCGAGGCCGCATCGACGGTCTTGAGTAGCACCGGGCGGCGCCACACGCTCTTGACGTACTGCAACACTTTACGCGTCCGCTCTACATCGAGACCGCGGCCGTCGAGTTGGGTATCGTGCTGCAAGACTAGCGTGCCGTCGCTGCGCACCTCGATGACAGACACGCGCGGAGCGCCGAAATTGTATTTGTCGATCAACAGTCCCTCGCGAAGCGCCTCGATCTCACCGCTGACGACCTTCACTTGGCCATTCTGCTCCCGTTGATAGCGAAACAGGCCCATGTCCGTCGCCAGATCAAGTGTCAGGTGGTTACGCAAGAAACTGAAATCATCGTCTTCGCGTCTGATCTGCCGCGCCGCGTCGATTCCCCATCGTTTAACGATATCCTCCCAAAGCGAGAAGCCCAAGTGATATGGATTGACTGCGAGCGAGCTCTTTTCGCCCGCCGCAATCGGCCGCACCACATCCGAGTGGCACTTGATGGCATCGAGGTATGCGGCCTGCGGAATGAAATCCGCCTCGCGCAGCAGGCGCGCATGCCAGTAGGACGCCCAACCCTCATTCATGATCTGCGTCGCATAAACGGGATAGAAATAAAACGACTCCTCGCGTACCGCAAGAAAGATGTCACGCTCCCAACTCTCCATCTCCGGCGCGTAGGTCGCGATGAACCAGAGCAGATCGCGCTCCGGATGCGGCGGCAAGTGTGCACGTATGTTGCGCGATTCAGATGCGGCGCAAACGCCGGCATCCAGGGCCGTGAACCGGGTGCGAAAGACATCGTCCACTCGCAATTTTGAGGAAGCAACGTATTCCGGATAGTGCTCACGGCGCAGGGCCTGATCGTGGTCAATGTACTGTTCGAGCGACAGCGCCGCATCGAGCACACGTTCCACGGCGCTCTGGCCGTAGGTTTCGATATCCCGCTCGATTTGCCGTGCGTGGCTCGCGGCATGCTCGACGATGTGCTCGCTGCCTTGCTCTTGGCAGCGGCGAAACAGCAGATTGTTCTTGGAAAAATCGGCATGACCGAGCACGTGAGCGGTCACTAATATGTTATCCGCGATCCCATTGCTCGATGCAAGATACGCATGACCGGGATTACCCGGAAACACGACCTCGAACAGCCGGGAATAACCCATGTGCCGCTGCACCAGCTGGTAAATGTAGCGCGCGCCAAACGACCAGTGCGGCATGCGCACCGGCAGCCCGTACACCGCTATTTCAGTCATGAAGCTGTCGGGAACGGCCTCGAATATGACGGGCGACCAATCGAGCCCAAGCGTGCGTGCTAGATTCTCCAATCGCGGCACGTGCTCACGCCAATCGTGTGTCATGGAGCAATCGCTTGTGGGTCGATTTGCGCAGCTTGTGATTCGGCTGCGAAGAAGTGGCGCACGGCCGCTGTTATATCGTCGGGACCCGTGATCGCAAATCGGCCGCTCGGCACGCCGGTAGCGGCTACCTCCTGAAACAATTGAAACATTTCTGTCGTCGTGCTCCGCGCCGCCGACGGCGATATCTCAACGTAGCCGCTGTAGCGCGACAGCTTGGCGATACCTTCGAGTTCACTGCGGGCTTGCACTTGATCGTCCGCCGCATTGTCACCATCGGAGGCATAGAACAAGTAAACATTACAGTTTGATGGATTGCAGCGTGCTTGCATGATCTCGCGCACCTTCGCGAATCCGACCGAAGCCACCGTCCCGCCGCTGCCCGTGACTTTGAAGAAATCCGCTTCGCTGAACTCCCATGCGTCGGTGGTATGCGCAATGAAGACGATGTCGAGAGCCTGATATTCTCGCCGCAGGCCCGCGGCCACCCAAAAGAAAAACGTCTTGGCCAACTGACGATCTCTTTCTGTCATGCTCGCCGATACGTCGAGCAGGAAAAACACGGCAGCGCGTACCGCCGGCTGGTGACGGCGCGTAAGTTGCCGGTAGCGCAAATCTTCGTCGATAAACGCCGGCGATCCGGGATCGAGCGACCTTCGTTTGACGGATTCCTTGAGAGATCGGCGGCGGTCGAGCCGTGAGCGTGCGCCGCGCCGATCCCAGCCCTCGCGCTTCCATTCCAATTCCTCCGACGGACCAGCCCGCGGTTGTAGATTGGGCAGCTGAAGGTCCTCCCATAGCCAATCGATGATTTCGTCGACCTTGAATTCGAGCATAAGATCGGTCCCGCCGCGCTCCCTGCCGCCGCTTCCCTTCTGTCCAGGACCGCCTTCAGCGTTTTCCTGGCCGAGGACATCACCGGGCTTGGCTTTTCCTTGCCCGACACCGGTCTGCTCGTCGTCGGCGCGCAGCCGGAATCGATAGTGCTCGAGCATGCGCACCGGCACCTGCACGGTGCGTGCGCCGTCGTTGATGATGTCGGACCCTGCGACGATTTGCGGCAGGTGCTCGCGTACGGCCGCTCGAATCTTTTCACTGTGCCGCAGCCAATCACGAGAACCGCGCGAAAACAACTCATACCAGCCGCTGATGGTCGGACGCTCCGGCCCGGTAGACTCAGTGTTCATGGTCGCACCGTTTTCGGGTTGGGCGCCATGGCTTTGTCCTACTCTTGCGACAAAAGCGTGGTGACGTAACTCAGTGCCTCTTGGGCGCTGTGTTCGTCATAGCCATATTCCTTGACGAGTCGCTCCTGCACGACGGATATTTTTTGGCGAGCATCGTCGTCGGGCCGCGAGGTGGACGTCACCAATCGCAACACATCGCGTCGCTCTTCGAACAGATACTGTTCGATTGCTTCACGCACACGCGCGTGGCTTCCGAGGTGAAACTTCTCGCCGGCCTTGAACGCGACCATTGCCTTTCGGATGATCTCCTGGCGGAAGGATTGCTTGCCGGACTCGGAAACGTTGATTTTCTCTTCGACCGACCGCAGAAATCGTTCGTCCGGCGCTCGATTCTCACCGGTCATCGGATCGGTGACCTGCCTTTGATCGAGCGACGCCTCGATCTCGTCCAAGTATTTCTCCAAGAGCTGTTGCGCCTCGTTTTGAAAGGATGCGAACAACGCCCGATGTACATCCTCTTTTACCCAACGGTTGTAAAACTCCTTGCGGGCGGTCACAAGGTGATCAAACCACTGTTTTTTCTGTTTAGCGTCCATGCGAGCGTCGCTTTCGATCGCGTCTTTGAGTGCAAGCAGCAGTTCCATGCTGGTGAGACTGTGCGCATTGCCGCGAGTAATCGCGTTTGACAAGGCATTGATCACGAACCGCGGACTGACACCTGTGAGTCCCTCGTCAGGCGATTCAGCCTTCAGGCGCACGACCTCGGTTTCGGAGAAACCTTCGACCGCCTCGCCGGCAAAAATTCGCACCTTTTTCGGCAGGTCCAGGCCTTCGCGCTCCGGCTTGCTGTGTCGTGTGAGAATTGCGAACACCGCCGCTAGATGCAGCACGTGTGGATCGAGGTGCGTGTTGCGGAATGCCGGTGCACCGTATATCAGCTTTTTGTAGATACGCGCCTCATCTCGGTACGAAAGTGCGTACGGGACCTTGATGATCACCATCCGATCGAGAAGCGCCTCGTTCTCCTTCTCCTGGAGAAAGTTGTTGAATTCGGCAAGGTTGGTGTGCGCAAGAATCGTCTCATCGAGATAGATCAACGGAAAGCGCGCGACCTTGACGTTCTTTTCTTGCGTCATCGTCAGCAGCAGATACAGGAACTCACGTTTGACCTTGAGAATTTCGATCATTTCGAGCACGCCGCGGCTCGCGGCGTAGACGGCCCCAGACCAGGACCAAGCGCGCGGGTCGCCTTCGTCGCCAATCTGTGCGACCTTTGAAAGATCGACGGATCCGACCAAATCCGCGATATCGGCAGTCGAGGGGTCGTGTGGCGCGTAGGTGCCTATGCCGCAGCGGGCCGCCTCGGACAGAAAAATACGCTCGACCGGCACGCGCAGGTAATCACCTTCGCACTGGCGATCCACATAATCGCGGGCCCACGGACTCACTTCGCCGTTGATATCGACCCCGTAGGTTTCGCGAAATCCGGCACGCAAGCTGACGGGAATGAGATTCAACGGCGACTCTCGCAACGGCGAGCCCTTGACTGCGTAGAGGGCACCCTCGTCCGTGCGGCTATATTCCTCGATGCCGCGCTTCAAGAGAATCGCCATCGTCGACTTTCCACCCGACGGCGGGCCAAGCAGCAACAATAGTCGACGTCCGACATCGGAACCGGCGGCGGCGGCTTTGAAGTAGTCCACGACTCGTCCCAAAGACTCATCGACGCCGAAAAGTTCGCGTCTGAACAGTTCGCGTGCCTTTTGATCGTCGCTGCCCTGCGCTGCGCGACCATGCCAAAGAAGCATGTCCCAGATATATCCATGACTGGAGCGCGCAAGAGCTGCTGGGTTTGACGGCAAAATCTGGATCAAGAAATCTCCGAAAGTGCCCTCCCAGCGTTGCGCGCGATGCTGCTTGCTATAGGCACTCAGGGAATTGAGAAAGTTATCGGGTTTGGACTCGGTTCTAAGCGTCGATGCTTGCATCGTCGATCCTCCGCTCGGTAATTCCACTCGACTCATTCCGTCAAATTGGCATCCTTCGCCTTAAGTTAAGAACAAGTTGCCTGAGTAAAGCGTGATCGTGTTCAACTCTTGACGCCGTCTCATGTTAGATCGGTCACGGCTTCAAGTTGTTCTTTCCAGTAGGTGCCCAGGAAAGGCCCTAATCGCACGCCGGGAAGCATTGCAACAGTGATGTCGATAGGCGACACCGCATCGCCGAGCCCGCAGTCCCCGCCAGGATTCTTCGCCAGATTCTGTACCTTGCAGGCTATGGGTGGAATGAAGAACGCGTTGGAGTCGCGCTCACCGTGTGCGGCATCGCCGGAATCCTAGCCCAAACACCCGCAGGCGATTATGTGCGTTCCCGGACGGACGCTGACGGGTAGAAGGCGCAGTCTTTAGTTGGAAGTCACCACGACGGTCTGTGCACGCAAACGGAGTCGTTCGCATCATTCTGTTGTCCGGGCGGTCCGCGCACGAGTTTAGGTTTATGTGCGTTTGCAGCGGAACATATGATGCAAGATGCTAGTCCAAAGAATTGAGATAAATCGAAACACGTTATCGGCAAGCGGCAGCAATCTAAGCGTGCTAACCGGGCGATAGCGAGCGCCGAGTCATTTCCGTCGGCGCCGATAAATCCGCTGGTGACCTCATGAAAAACCGAACGGCAATGCGAGCGATAGCAGTATTACTTTTCAGTTCACTGGCGGCCTTTAGTTGGAGCGAGCCCGGCTTCGCCGCCGGAGGTCACGGAGGTGGCGGCGGAGGTCACGGAGGTGGCGGCGGCGCGCATGGCGGGGGCGGTCATTTCGGAGGCGGGGGTCACGGAGGATATGGTGGACGTGGCGGGTACGGCGGTCGCGGAGGATATGGTGGTGGCTATCGGGGCGGCTATGGTGGCTATGGAGGGCGAGGAGGCTACGGATATCATGGAGGTTTCGGCGGTTGGGGCTGGGGCGGCGTTGGCCTCGGGCTCGGGCTTTACTACGCAACTCTTCCTTTTTACTATTCGACGTTTTGGGGCGCGGACGGCGCGCCTTATTACTACGCCGATGATAACTACTATCAATGGGACGGAAATGCGCGCGAGTATGAAACCGTGAGTCCGCCGCCGGAGGTTCAACGGCAGGCCGCGATTCAGTCGCCGAACTTAATGGCTTATCCCAAAAACGGCCAAAGCGACGCTCGACAGGCCACTGACAAAACCGAATGCCACACGTGGGCCGCAGCGCAGAGCGGCTTCGATCCTACTCAAAGCGTGCCGGCTCAGGAACCGACAAACGGATCCAGTAACAAGCGCTTTGATTATATGCGAGCTCAGGCGGCATGTTTGGAAGGTCGCGGTTATAGCGTGAAATAGCGAAGACCGATCGCAGTGCTATGAGCTGGGGTTGGTTCATCGGTACGACGAGCGTGGCTGCGCGGGCCAAAATCAAATTGCATGCGGGAGCTGAGGAGACTCTGCGCGTTCGAATGGCAGAGGCGTGCCGATTGAACACGCGGTTCGCCAATCAAGTTTCTGACGTCATAGATATTGAGCGGATATAGGTAGGTCAAGTATGGCTGCGACGATTTCGCCACCTTTAGCCGACTCGACGCCCCCGAAAGCTCCTGCAGGCGCAAAGCCCGCGCGAGACGGTTTATCGAGTGAGGAAGCGCGCCAACGGCTCGCAAAAGTCGGTCCCAACGCGATGCCGGATACGGCCGAGCATCCCCTACGTAGGGCGATCGGAAAATTCTGGGCCCCGGTCCCCTGGATGCTCGAAGCGGCGATCATTCTCGAAGTGGTACTCGACAAATACGTCGAAGCAGCCATTATCGCTGGCTTGTTAATATTCAATGCGGCGCTGGGCCTGTTCCAGGAGAGCCGCGCCCAGGCAACCCTTACCGCCCTTAAATCCCGACTCGCGATGAATGCATCTGTCCAGCGGGATGGCAATTGGAAAACGGTTCCGGCGACGGAACTGGTTCCGGGCGATATGGTGAAGCTTACGCTCGGTAGTGTGGTCGCGGCGGATGTCAAGATCACCGGCGGTGAGGTCCAATTGGACCAATCCATGCTCACCGGTGAATCAGTCCCGATCGAAGCGGGCGCCGGCATTGCGACATTTACTGGAGCCTTGGTGCGTCGCGGGGAGGCGACGGCGGAGGTGACGGCGACTGGCCCGCGCACCAAGTTCGGCCGCACCGCGGAACTCGTGCGAACGGCCCATATCGTGAGCTCCCAGCAGAAGGCGGTGCTACGCGTGGTGCTCAATCTTGCTGCCTTCAACGGCGTCGTCATCCTGATGCTCATTGCATATGCCTACTTTCTCAAGATGCCGATCGCCGAGATCATTCCGCTGGTCTTGACGGCGATTCTGGCGTCCATTCCGGTCGCACTGCCCGCCACCTTTACCCTGGCGGCGTCGCTCGGTGCGCGTTCTTTGGCGAAGCGAGGCGTTCTTCCGACGCGCCTTTCTGCCGTGGATGAAGCGGGAACGACGGATGTGCTGTGCGCCGACAAGACCGGCACGCTGACCCAAAACGCGTTGAAGGTGACGAGCATTAATCCCATGCCGGGTTTCGACGAGGCGCACGTTCTGGCGCTGGCTGCGCTTGCCAGTTCCGAGGGCGGGCAAGACCCGGTCGATGGGGCGATACGGGCCGCGGCGGCGGCGAAGACGGTGTCGGACGCTCCCAAGCTGGTGAAATACGTGCCGTTTGATCCGGCGAAAAAGATGTCCGAGGCGAGCGCAACCGATCCGAACGGGGGACCGCAACGTATCGTGAAGGGAGCCTTTGCCGTCGTCATCGGCCTCACACAGCCATCCCCGGCAAGTGCGGCTGCGGCAAAAGATCTTGAAGGCAGGGGGTTTCGCGTCCTCGCGGTCGCGGCTGGGCCGCCCGCGGCGCTCAAGTTGGTGGGACTCATCGCACTGAGTGATCCTCCTCGCGCGGACTCGGCGACGCTCATCACGGAATTGCATGGGTTGGGTGTGGGCGTGGTCATGGTCACGGGGGATGCGCCCGCCACCGCGGCAATCGTCGCACGTGAAGTCGGACTCAACGGTACCGTCTGTCCGCCCGGACCGATCCCCGAGAGCGTTCACCCTGAGCAGTTCGCGGTGTTTGCAGGAGTGCTACCGGAGGATAAATACAAGCTGGTCAAAGCGTTTCAGAAGGGAGGACACACCGTCGGCATGTGCGGTGACGGGGCCAATGACGCACCGGCTCTGCGACAAGCGCAGATCGGCATCGCGGTGTCGACGGCGACCGATGTGGCCAAATCGGCAGCCGGCGTGGTGCTCACCGAAGCGGGGCTCGCGGGTATCGTGGCGGCGATCAAGGAAGGGCGCATCACGTTTCAGCGAATCCTTACCTACACGCTGAATGCCATCATCAAAAAAGTGGTGACGGTGCTATTCCTGGTCGTGGGTCTCCTCATGACCGGGCAGGCAATCCTGACCCCGATGCTGATGGTCATTGTGATGATTACCGGAGATTTCCTCTCCATGTCATTGACGACGGACAACGTGCGACCCTCGCAGAAACCCAACGCCTGGAGCATTGGTAGGCTGACCGTGGCAGGTGTCCTGTTGGGTGTCTGCCTGCTGAGCTTCTGCACGGGTATCTTGGCCGTCGCTAAATTCGGCTTGCATCTTGGAAACGGGGCGCTTCAAACTGTTGCCTTCATTGTTCTGGTCTTTGGTAGCCAAGGGACAATCTACGCGATTCGTGAACGCCGCCATCTGTGGAATTCCCGGCCGAGCCTCTTACTTGCTGCGTCCTCCACCCTCGATATCGCAATCGCCTCGACATTGGCCGCGGCCGGAATCGCCATGGCACCGATACCTGTATTGGACATCGCCGGTACGCTAGCCGCGGCGGTCCTCTTCGCGTTGGTTCTCGATCTTATAAAGGTCCCCGTATTCGCGCATCTCGGAATTGCTGAAAACGGCTCTTTGGTAACCCCTTGGCTTCCTGATGGAAACCAATTGAACCCGGGAGTTACGCCTTCTCCCCCGCCGGTAACTCCGCAATTTTGAAGGCGACTCCGCATCCGCCAAGGCCGCAGTACCCACCCGGATTCTTTGCCAGATACTGCTGGTGATAGTCCTCGGCGTAATAGAACTCAGGCGCGCTGATGATTTCGGTGGTGATGGCCCCGCGCCCCGCCTTGGCGAGCGCTTGTGCATACACTGCGCGCGATTTCTCCGCCAGTTGCTGCTGTTCGTCGCCATAAGTATAGATACCCGAGCGGTATTGAGTGCCGACATCATTACCCTGTCGCATGCCCTGCGTCGGATCGTGTGATTCCCAAAATACTTGCAGCAAATCTTCATAGCTGGTTTTTTTCGTATCGAATACCACGCGCACCACTTCGTTGTGCCCGGTCTTGCCGCTGCACACTTCCTCGTAAGTGGGGTTTGGAGTGAATCCCGCCGCGTATCCGGCCGCCGTCGCATACACGCCATCGGCCTGCCAAAACTTTCGTTCAGCGCCCCAAAAACAACCTAAGCCAAATAGGGCCAGTTCGGTTCCGGCGGGAAACGGCGACACGATTCTGTTACCGGACACGAAGTGACGGCTAGACGCTCGAATGGGGTCGCTGCGTCCGGGAAGGGCTTGTTCGCGAGTCGGCATGACCGCAGCTTTTTTAAATAGGGACATGTCCTTGAGTGTGCGGCCGGCCCCGCCGCGTTTCAAGTCTTAGTCAATCGGCGGGTTTAAGGATTCGACTCGCGGACTACGGGCGGATTCGTATCATTGGGCGGGGGTGGGGGCGGGGGTGTCGGTTCGACCTGCACCAGCGGCAAGTGATACGCATCCACTTTGGTCTTCGCTTCCTGTTCCCGCCGCTCCAGCCGCTGCCTTTCTTCGGACGATCGCAGTTGCTCGCGACGGTGCTCGAATTGCTCCGCGCGCTTCGCCTCTTCGGCCGGCTCGCTTTGGCTGGCGAGACGGTTGATGGCGATCCGCGCATTCAGACAATCCGAATCGGTACGCGCCTTGGATTGATTCTGATTGCACTTCATCAGCACGCCGTCGAGCGTCACGCGATCCTCCATGAGGTCGGTGACCGTCATCGCCGGAATACGTCGCGGACCGCAGGCTGCCGTGGACAAAATAACGGTGCCCAGACACCCGCAGGCGATGATCGATTTGATTGAAATTGGCATATAGCTTCCCACCCGCCATGGTACGCAAAAGCGGCCGCGACGCGACCTGGGCGTCTGTGACGCATCTCACGACTTGACAATGTTCCTCGCCAAGACACCTCGCCGAAGGCCGCTTTGCGCTGTTTCGGGCACGGTGCCCCCGGTTTGACCCCGCTGCGGCGCCTGTGTACCGTTCCCGGTCATGCCAACACCCAAAGCGGTAAAAGAAGCACAGCCCGATTTTGAGACGGCGATGCGCGACCTCGAAGAGCTGGTGGAACGCCTCGAGCAGGGCGATTTGCCGCTCGAGGAATCTCTGGCCGCTTTCGAGCGCGGCGTGATGCTGACTCGCGCCTGCCAAACCGCACTCAAAGAGGCGGAACAGAAAGTCGAGATCTTGCTCAAAAAGGCCGGTGAGCCTGTAGTTGAAGACTTCAAACCCGACGAATCCAAAGCCGGCTGAGTGCGGGTCGTGAGCACGGATGCGTTGGAAGTGCGCCTGCGCGGTTATCAATCACGCGTGCAGGCCGTCCTTGACACCGTGCTGCCGACTGCCGACGTAAGTCCGCAGCGCCTGCACGCGGCGCAACGCTATGCGGTTTTTAGCGGCGGCAAACGCTTGCGCCCTTTGCTCGTCTACTGCACCGGAGAAGCGTTGGGCATTCCCGCAAGCGCATTGGACACGCCGGCCGCGGCGGTGGAGCTCATTCACTCGTATTCTCTGGTTCACGACGATCTGCCGGCGATGGACGACGACGACCTGCGTCGCGGCCAACCCACGACGCATCGCGCCTTTGACGAAGCGACCGCCATACTCGCGGGTGACGCGCTCCAGGTCTTGGCATTCTCGTTGCTGGCGCGCGATCGCACCGCCGGCGTGAGTTCCGAGGCTCGCTTAAAAATGATTCAGATTCTCGCGGATGCGAGCGGCGCGGCCGGCATGGCTGGCGGCCAAGCATTGGACCTTTCCGCGGTGGGCCGCAATCTCAATCTCGAGGAACTTGAGGCCATGCACCGGCTCAAGACCGGCGCCCTGATTCGTGCCAGCGTGTTGCTGGCAGCGGCGTGTGCGCCCGATTTGACCTCGACCGAATGGGAAGCGCTGGACGCATATTCACAAGACATCGGGCTTGCTTTTCAAATCCAAGACGACATCCTCGACGTCGAGGGCAGCACCGAAGATCTCGGCAAAACCATTGGCGCCGATGCAGCTCGGGCCAAGCCTACTTACCCCAGCGTTCTTGGACTCGAAGCCGCCAAGACACGGGCGCGAGAACTGAAGCGCCGCGCGTGCGATCGGCTTGCGCCGTTCAACGGTCGTACTCAAGTATTAGCGTGGCTGGCCTCCTACGTGATTGATCGTCGAGTTTAGGCGGTGGGCGCTGTAAACTAGGCCGCATGACGCTTGCCGACGAGTTCCCATTACTGTCCAAAATCGAGTCGCCCGCGGCTTTGCGGTGTCTACGCCGATCCGATCTTGCGGCCGTAGCGGACGAATTGCGCCGTTATCTCCTGATGCACATTGGTATTCCCGACAAACCCATCCATCACGGCAAGCGCGAGGACTGCCTGGCGGACGCCGGACTCGATTTGGACGCCTTGCGGGTACAAATCGACGCCTGGTGGCGGCCAATGCGGCCCCAAATGGCCGATGCTGCCCGCTGATTTCGCCTGTCGGTTACTTAAGGCCGGCCGGCCATAACCCCTAAGCCCGCGGAATCGTCTAAGATTCTTGGAATTCGCGGTTTCGGCACCATGTAGGGCCTGATCGCTTCAGTAGGAAACCCGAATATGCACGTCGCCGTCCCCGTCAAGAAGCCTCATGTGAAGTCCGTGGAGGACGTGCAAGGCCATGCCGACACGCGTCAAATACCGATTAACAAGGTTGGCATCAAGGACATCTATCACCCGGTCAAGGTGAAGGATCGCGCCCGCGGCGAGCAACACACCGTCGCGAATTTCAACATGTACGTGAATCTGCCCCATAACTTCAAAGGCACGCACATGTCCCGCTTCGTGGAGATCCTGCACCGGCACGAGCGTGAAATCTCAGTTGATTCGTTCGGCAAAATGCTCGTGGAAATGACCGAGCATTTGGACGCGAGTGCGGGCCATATCGAAATGACGTTTCCGTACTTCGTCATGAAAAAGGCGCCGGTCACCGGCGTCGAGAGCCTGATGAATTACCAGGCAACCATTTTTGGCGAGCACCGCGACGGAAAGACCGACGTCTGGCTCAAGGTCGTGGTCCCGACCACCAGCCTCTGCCCCTGCTCGAAGAAAATTTCCGACTACGGCGCGCACAATCAACGTTCGCACATCACCTTGACGGCGAAGCTGGTCGAGCACATGTGGCTGGAAGAACTGATCGAGATCGCCGAAAAGCAAGCCTCATGCGAAGTCTATGGAATCTTGAAGCGTCCCGATGAGAAATATGTGACAGAGCGCGCCTATGACAATCCGAAATTCGTCGAGGACACGGTGCGGGACGTGGCTGTGGTTCTGAACAGGGATAAACGTGTTCGCGCCTATGTCGTCGAATCGGAGAACTTCGAGTCGATTCACAATCATTCGGCGTATGCGATGATTGAGCACGACAAAGAGACGGCACAGTAGCACTGGGCCTTGTCTAGGCTGCGCTGGGAGCAGATCCCCTCTCGGCGTTTTGCAGGCGCCCGATCATGCTGCGCAGAAACACTTGGTTGAAGCGCAATTGACACTCGGCTGATACCTGCTCGAGGAGCGTGGAGCTGACCTTCATCACCGTCACGGCACCGGAGGCATTGATCGTCGCGGTGCGCTTCGCCCCGCGCACATAGCTGGTCTCGCCGAAGCAATCGCCGTTCTCCAGATATCCGAGCGCTCGCCCGAGCCGCTGCACACTGACGCGTCCTTGCACGATGATGTAGAAGCGATCGTCCATTTCTCCTTCCTTGACGATCTCCTCTGCATCAGCATAGTCCTGCCAGCTGCTGGCGCGCAGAACCTCCCAAATTTCGCCATGCGAAAATTCGTGGAAGAACTTCAGCTTACGCAGCAAGCTGAATTGTTCCTGCTGATCGATGCGGTTGTATTGCGCGCGCAATTTCTGGTGCACGCGCGTGAGTTCGGCGGCAAAGTCCAGACCGGTTTTGTAGCGTTTTTCCGGTTCCTTCTGCAGCGCCATCGCGGTCACGTTCTCGAGCTCCTCGGGGATCTCGGGACGCAAGGTATGAATGGGCGGCGGAGTGGCGAACACGATCTGGTGCAACAGCTTTTGCAGATTACCGGCCCGGAATGGCCGGGTTCC
>PMMB01000121.1 GCA_003165495.1 Gammaproteobacteria bacterium
GCCATGCGCATGACGATTTACATCGGCGGCGCTGCCGCCACCTGGGTCTGCCTGGCGTTCGTCCTGTCCATCCCGGACATGGGTGCCGTGATGTCAGGCGCCGACAAGGACCCGATCGTCACTCTGCTGCGCGCGGCAATGGGTGAAGGCGGCTTTCGGGCCGTCATCGTGGTCGTGCTGGTGTCCTTCATTTCCTGTCTCCTGAGTCTGCAGGCAGCCGCCAGCCGATTGATTTTCGCCTATGCCCGGGATCAGATGATTTTCGGCAGCAAGTACTTGAGCCGCATGTCGCGTAGGCATCATGTTCCGGCCACGGCGCTCATCGTGATGGGTGCGATACCGGCGGTGATCGCGCTCTCGGCGTTGTGGCTGCAAGACGCCATCACCATCATCATCAGCTTCGCCGCGGTTGGAATTTATATTTCCTTCCAAATGATCGTACTCGCCGCATTGGTCGCGCGCCGCAAGGGCTGGCGGCCGTCTGGGCCGTTCACCTTGGGCGCCTGGGGTTGGTGCGTAAATCTGATTGCGTTGGCCTACGGCGTCAGCGCCATCGTCAACATCCTGTGGCCTCGTAGTCCGAGCGACCCGTGGTACAGCAATTATTCCATGCTGGTGACCACCGTCGGCGTCGTGGTGCTCGGCGCGTTCTATATGGTGGCCGCGAAACCTTACGAGCACGGCAACGCGCCCGCGGGCGATGCGTATCGACTGGGATCGGCGGTTAAGCAGACTTAAGGGTAGGGGCCCGCCGTGGCGTCATTGCCGCCGTCGACGCTCAAGTTTGTACCCGTCACGTAGCTCGCGAGGTCGGATGCCAAGAAATGCACACAGCGNNTTGGCGAGAATGTCATCCACCATTCGGGTGTGGATCTCGCCGGGGCAGACCGAATTGACGCGGATATTGTCGCGCGCATGATCCAAGGCCATGCAGCGGGTGATCTGAATCACCGCTCCCTTGCTGGCGCAGTAGGCCACATGATTGGCTTCGCCGTTCAGGCCCCATTCCGAAGCGATGTTCACGATCGCCCCACCGCCGGCCGCCTTCATGTGCTTGACCGCGGCGCGACTCAGATAGAACAGCGCGTTGACGTTCACCGCCATGGTGTCGAGCCATTGCTCGTCACTGGTGTCGAGCGCACTGGCCGTGTAGAGAATGCCGGCGTTGTTGACCAAAATGTCCAGGCCTCCCAAGCGCTCGATGGTATCGCCGACAACGCGTTCACAGGCGCCCGCGGCGCGCAAATCCACCGCGGCGAATTGCGCGCTGCCGCCCGCCGCTCGGATGGCATCGACCACGGCGCGACCGCGTGGCTCATGGCGGCCCGACACCATGACCTTGGCTCCCGACTCCGCGAAAACATGGGCGCAGGCCTCGCCGATCCCGGTGGTCGAGCCCGTGACCAAAACGACTTTTCCCGCAAAGATCATGGCGACTTACTCCAACGGCGGGGCCGGATTCCCCAACCCCAAGTATAAACAGAGGCAGCTAACGATATGTCCCGAGATCCCAAGCACGACGTGTTGTTCGAACCGGTCAAGATCGGCCCCAAGAAGATCCGCAATCGATTTTGGCAGACCTCGCACTGTGCCGGACCCGGCGCCGAGAGACCCGGTGCGCAAGCCCATTTGCGCGGCATGAAGGCCGAGGGCGGTTGGGGCGCGGTCTTTACGGAGTTCTGCTCCATCCATCCCGAATCCGACGAGTACCCCTACATCTCCGCGCGCATCTGGGATCAGGGAGACGTCATCAACTTAGGCTACATGTGCGAGGTGGCGCACAAGTATGGAAGCCTGGCCGGCATTCAACTCTGGTACAGCGGCGGCAACGCGCCGTCGCTCGAGTCGCGCGAGTTCGGCCGCGCCCCGAGCCAATGGCTATCGCCGATATTTGCCACACGTTCGGTGTACGGCTGCGAAATGGATGAGCTGGACATCCGGACCGTCATCAACATGTACGTCGAGGCCGGAAAGCGCGCCGAACAAGCAGGATTCGATCTCCTGGAAGTCTCCGCGGGCGATGATACTCTGCCGAGTCAATTTCTCGAGCCGCGCTTCAACCGGCGCACGGACAACTACGGCGGCAGCTTTGAAAACCGATCGCGATTTTTCATCGAGCTCCTGCACGCGCTGAAACGCGCCCTCGGGGCTACATGCGGCATTACGACGCGCTTCGAGATCGACACTCTGCACGGGCCCGAGGGCGTCGAGGCTCAGGAAGACGGCGTACGAATGCTCGAATTGTTCCGCAAGGAAGGCGTGGTTGACGCGGTGGCGTTGAAGATCGGCGACTACGCCGAGTGGGGCGAGGATGCGGGTGCGTCGCGCTTTCGCAAATCCGGCTGGATGACGCCGTTCATCAAGCAAGGAAAGTCGATATTGGGCCCGGACATTCCCGTGGTCGGCAATGGACGGCTCACCAGCCCCGATGACATGGTGAGTTTGATACGCGCCGGCGTGCTGGACATTATCGGCGCCGCCCGCCCCTCGATCGCGGATCCGTTCCTACCGACCAAGATCTCGGAAGGCCGGGTCGAGGACATCCGCGAGTGCATCGGCTGCAACATCTGCGTCTCCAAGTTCCAGCAGGGCGGCCAGATCATGTGCACTCAGAACGTGACCATCGGCGAGGAATATCGCCGCGGCTGGCATCCGGAGAAATTCACGAAAACCACCCAGCCCTGCTCCGTGCTGGTGGTGGGCGGCGGCCCCGCGGGCATGGAATGCGCACGCATTCTGGGCGAACGCGGCTACGTGGTTCACCTTCGTGAAGCCGAGCAAGAACTGGGCGGCCATTGGAAGGCCGTGGCGATGCTGCCGCGATTGAACGAATGGGGCCGGGTGATCACGTACCGGCAAATCCAACTCGCCAAGCTGAAGAAAACCGTCCAAGTCCATCCCGGTATCGGCAAGATGACGGCCGATGATGTCCTGCGTTACGGCGCCGACCGCGTCGTCATCGCCACCGGTTCGCATTGGAGCGGCGATGGACGGGGCGCTAATTTTGGTCCGATTCCCGGCGCCGACGATTCCCTGCCGCATGTGCTGACACCCTTCCAACTCACGGCGGGAAAGGCCGTGCCGGGCAAGCGCGTCTTGATTCTCGATGGCGACGGGCACTTCATGGGCATCACGCTCGCGGAGCACATGGCCAACCAAGGCAAGGAAGTTACGTATGTATGCGACGCTGCCGATGTCGCCGAGTACGGCGTCTTTACCATGGAGTCCTTCAACAACAAACGCATGCTGTTCGAGAAGGGCGTCAAGGTCTATTGCAGTCATTGGGTCGATAAAATCGAGCCCGGCAAGGCTTCCTTAAGCTACCTCTATAAATACGGTCCCGATCTCAAAGGACCGAGTTCCGGCGCGATCCCGCGCAAGGACAATGGCGGCGAGTTCGCCCTGAATATCGACGCGGTCATCCTCGTGACCTCACGCCGCTCGGATGATCGGCTGTGGCGCGAACTGAAGGCGCGCAAAGCCGAATGGGCACCGAATGAGATTCAAGACATCTTTCGAACCGGGGATTGCAAGGCGCCCGCGCAACTCAACCAGGCGCTATGGGATGCGCATCGGCTGGCACGCGAATTCGACAGCCCGCACCCTGCGTATCCGCTGCCCTGGATCCGGGAGCGGCAGCTGTGGGGCGGCCCGACAGTACCGAAACTCGGCGATCCGCGAGTCAACGTCGAAGCAGGTTAAGATGCGTCTAGATAAACCAAGGGATGAACAGATGACCCAGCCGACCAACCCCGCGCAGGCCCCTCCCAAGTACGAACTCAGCCGCTCGCTGAAAGGCCGCCACCTGACGATGATATCCATCGGCGGAATCATCGGCGCGGGACTGTTCGTGAGCAGCAGCACCTCCATCATCGCCGGCGGCCCGGCAAGCTTCATCAGCTACGCGATCACCGGGTTGCTCATCCTGCTGGTGATGCGCATGTTGGGTGAAATGACGACTGCGCTGCCGAATGTCCGCTCATTCACCGAGTTTGCGCGCGCCGGCCTGGGTGACGGAGCGGGATTTGTCGTCGGTTGGTTGTATTGGTACTTCTGGGTGCTGGTAGTGCCGGTGGAAGCCATTGCGGGCGCCAAGATCCTGCAGTCCTGGATACCCTTCTCGCCGCTGCAGATCGGCATCGGCCTGATGTCGGTCATGACCTGCGTCAACCTCATGTCGGCGCGGTCCTATGCGGAATTCGAGTTCTGGTTTGCCTCCATCAAGGTCGCCGCCATTCTCGTGTTCATCGCCGTTGCGGCCTCGTATGCCTTCGGCTGGACCTCGCCGCATGGCGCCACCTTCGGCAATCTCGTCGACTACGGCGGCTTCACGCCGCATGGCTGGATTGCCGTGCTGGCCGCCGTCCCCACCGTGTTCTTCGCCATGACCGGCGCGGAAATCACCACCATTGCGGCGGCGGAGTCGGCGCAACCCGGCCGCGCCGTCGCCAGAATGAGCACCACGGTGATCGTGCGCATCCTGATTTTTTATGTGGTCTCGCTTTTCTTGATCGTTTCGGTGACGCCGTGGACTACGGTGCGCTCCGGTGAGTCGCCGTTCACCTTGGCTTTGAACACCATGCACGTGCCTTGGGCGGGAATGATCATGAGCGTGATCATTCTCACGGCGGTGTTGTCCTGCTTGAACTCGGCATTCTATGTGAGCTCGCGCGTGATGTTCATTCTGGCGGATCGAGGCGATGCGCCGCAGTCGCTGGTGAAATTGAACGCTCGGCGCGTGCCGGTGGGATCGGTCATGATGGGCGCGGTTGCGGGATTTCTGGGGATCATTGCGGCCACTCAGGCGCCCCAAGTCGTGTTCGATTTTCTGGTCAGTTCCTCCGGCGCCGTCATCGTTTTCGTCTACATGATCATCTGCTTCGCGCAAATCAAGCTGCGCCAACGCCGCGAACGCGACGGCCTCCCGAAGCCGGCGGTCAATATGTGGTTATTCCCCTACTTGAGCTTCGCGGCGATTGCCGGCATGGGCGCCGTGCTGATCGCCATGGCGTTTACGCCCGGACTGCAAAGGGATTTTTACGTCAGCTGCATCACACTGGTGGTGGCCGTCATCGCCTATCTCGTCGTGAACCGCCTGCGGCAACCGCGCGTGGTGCCGTCCGCCGTCGCCTGAAACTGCGCGATTCAAGTAAAAGCATGTCTGTCAAGCGAAGAAAATTTAACCGTCGGATATAAACCGTACTCTCGTCAGCGCGGCAATTTTGGCAGGATAGATTCTAAGGTTTAGGAGAATCTCGCGCCGGCAAGCCAGCCAACTCCCCCGCTGGTGCGATATCCCGGCGGCGTGGGCCCCATAAGAAGGCCCACGCCGCTTTTTATTTCCGATCCTTTCGCTCGCCCGCCGCTGACCGTATTCAGTCTCGGGAGACGCAGGGTGGTACCGTGCCGTCGAGGCACAGGGTCGGGCCCTCAGAGCGCTTGACGGCCGCAGGGCTATCCTCATGCGAAATGTTACCTCCCGCAACGCAGCCGGATACCAGACACGCGGCAATCAGCAGACTAATAAGACTCTTCAAGGGTTCCTCCCCCGCTGCCCCATCGGCTGTGCGAAACTTAACTACTAGGCCGCTCATCATGAGCGCAGCACCCGATTGAAAGATAGAGCATTGGCACGCGTGTCGATGTAGGGAAGTGTCCTACGCAGTGCAATTGAGGATCATTGATGCCGGTCACCCTTCGTTCCGTCCTACTCTTCGCCGCGTTGGCCGGATCGGGCATTGCAGATCCCATACGCGTCACGCCCGAATCGCTCGGGATAGACGCGGCACCTTTGGCGTCCCTCGACGCGGACATCGCGTCCTCGAAGTTTCCGCTGGTCGACAGCTTGCTCATCATGCGTTGCGGTGAGGTGGTCTTCGACCGCCGCTACCCCCATGACTACGCTGCGACCTACGACAAGGAGGCGCATACCAAGGGTCCTCTAAACGCGCGGCTTACCGGGCGCTACAACTACTTCGATCCGACGTGGCATCCCTACTATCACGGCACGGACGAGCACACGATGCAGTCCGTGTCCAAGACGGTGACTTCCGCGATCATCGGAATTGCCATGACGCGCGGCGACTTCAAAGCACCGCTGTCGACGCCGGTGCTGCATTATTTCGACGAGAGTAAAGTCAAAAACGTCGACGCACGCAAGCGGCGTATGACCTTGCGCGACTTGCTCACCATGACCAGCGGATTGGACTGGAATGAGGATCTGCCGTACGACGATCCGGCCAACCCATCGGATTTGATGGAAGCTGCCGATGACTGGGTGCAATTCGTCATCGATCGGCCGATGAAAGACGATCCGGGGACGGTGTTCGCCTACTCGAGCGGCGCGACGGAATTACTCGCGTACATATTCAAGCGCGAGACCGGCATCGACATCGAGCACTATGCAGAGCGGCATCTGTTCGGGCCGCTCGGCATCCGCAACTACTTCTGGAAGCGGACGCCGCTCGGGGTTGTCGATACCGAGGGCGGCTTGTACCTGCGTGCCGAAGACCTGGCGAAGATCGGACTGCTATACCTCAACGACGGACGCTGGAACGGCCGGCGGTTGATGACCGCGGATTGGATCAAGGAATCGTTGACGCCGAGAATCGACGCGGTCGAAGGGTTCAAGTATGGCTATCAATGGTGGTTGCTGCCGCATGGCGAGCCCGCGCGCCTGGCCTGGGCCGCCCGCGGCATGGGCGGCCAACGATTGGTCGTGTTCCCTGAGGACCAGTTGATCGTCGTGTCCACGGCTTGGCACATATTGAATGAGGCATCGATCGAATTCGATGTGGTTCGCCGTCTACTGCCGGGTGTACACCCGCACCAGTGTGAGTCGCAATCCGGGGGCTAGGACACTCAGCGCTCGAATTTCGTCGACAGGATGATCGACGAAGTGGTCCGCTCGACGCCGTCCAATGCGCCGATGCGATCGATGACTTGATCCATCTCGGCAACCGATGCCGTGGCCGCGACGGCGATGAGATCAACATCGCCGCTCACCGAATGCAGCACTCGCACCGGGGGAATGGCGCGCAGCGCCGCGGTGACCGCGCGCGCTTCCTTCGGACCCACTTTGATCATGACGTGCGCGCGCACCGCGCCGAGGCCATGCTCGGGTGCCAAACGAACGCCATAGCCGGTAATGATTCCCTGCTTTTCGAGCCGCTCAATGCGGCTTTGGACGCTGGTGCGCGAACGGCCCACCAGTCTTGCGAGCATGGCGGTGGAGGCGCGGCC
>PMMB01000256.1 GCA_003165495.1 Gammaproteobacteria bacterium
GGGGGCGTCCATCCCATAGCTTTCGGGCAATCGAAAGAGCGTGCTTCATGACCTTTCCGCCTCATGCACGGTCACGTGGCCCTGTTCCAGGGCGGCTAGTTAGTGCTACCGAGAGCCAGAGGGCTCTCGGTCGGATGTTAACTTTTACTTCTTGGCGGTCATTACGTCGCTGGTGATACCGAACTTGTGCGCTTCATCCTTGCCATTCTTGTCGATGTAGGCCTGCGCGAGGCTTAGGTTATTGACGCTGCGTACCGCACGGCTAATCGCGTCATGCACACAAGGATTGGAAATATTCATTATTGCTTCGATGTCGACGCTTGATGTGCCGCACGCATAGTTGGCGGCTCTCTCAATTTGTGCGTAAAGGTGGCGGCCGCCTTCGGGAGTAGTCGGCCTCGAATATTTTACAATACTTGAGGGTGATGCCGACTCATCGGCGTGACTGCAGATAGGCGCTGACGCCATGACCGTGGCAGTGAGCGCCAGAAGTAGGCGCGCATTCGACTTCAATGCTCTTGTGATCAACATAACTATCGCTCCGGATGGTTATTGAAAAAGGTCGCCGACTTAGAACGTATCGGCCAACCCACAGCATGGCATTGAGTGCTCTTCGAATCTGTCGGGAGTTCTCGACAGTGGAGTGTGGCTTATGGGATCCGCGTCACATGCTATCGGCCACGCCACCCATGTCTTTAGGACAAATTCCTAGTTGTGTTAGCCAAGCCTGACATTTGCGATACCAAACCTACGATCACCGCGCCACATGACCTTGCGCAATCGGCTGTCGCCTAACCAGCCAATTCGTGAGTCAACGACGAAGCTCCAGGCGGTCAAAGGTTGGTCACTCGTGCTCCCATTACACAGACCGGTGAACGCTAATAAAAACTCATTTGGTGACTATTGGGCTTTCGGGCCGGTTGCTGCCAGATAAATCAGAACGGCTTACGCGTCCATTTTGTTGATGGACGTGTTTTAAATCCCAGGCGAGAGCTATAGCCCTGTGCAGGCGATCGGCGGCACCTCAATCGAGTCGATGAAAGTATTGTCTTGCGAGGCGTGCAAATTGACTCGTTCAATACAACCGGACAGCATCGGACCTGACCGGTCGCGAGTACAAGAAACCTGATAGCCCCCGTAGCAATCCATATGTATCTTGGAGAGGCTTGAGACCGCAGTTGAAAGAGTCATCCCGACGGAGACACGTTGACGAACTTCCTTTTCAAATGCCATATGATTTGGCGTGCAACCGTCAAGGATTGTCACGAGGCCCACGACCCCCACCGCTGTCGAGAGTTTTAAGTTCGAACGAGCTTTCATAGTACTGAGCCTCCATGCATGGCGACACATGCTACTGGAGCAGGCCATTTAGCGCATCGTCGACGGCGGCGAAGTCTCACTGAGCATTTTCCTGATCGCCTTCTCGTACTCCGGAAATCGATACGCTTCCGGGGTCATTTTGGACAGCGCGTCCGGATCATGCCGATATTCCCTCGCGCGAGGGTCTCGTGCCAGCCACTGACGCAATCGCCGTGCTCTTGTCGAACCCTGTCACCTCGGCCAAGCGCCTGACGCCGACCCGGCAATGAGTGCCATCGCGATTCATGAACAGCGAATGAGCGTAGAGCACGAGCCGGGTGGTCGTTGCCGGTCCGACCCGACTCATCACGGTGCGCATCCAGGCAAACACGTTGCTACAGCGCTGAGGCATGACATGCGCCCACATAGCGGTGCAATTTGGTCACCGTGATGTAGCTTCGGCGGCCGTCCTTATGGATCGCCAAGTAACCCCGCGCGAATGCGATGGTAGAGGGTTGCGCGGCTCACGCGGAGAATTCGCGCAGCTTCGATGATTTCAAACCGCAGGTGTGGCAGGGGGTGTTCGGGTGTTGACATAGACGCCTCGTGAAAGTGGTTGGCGTCTAACTAAATAATCCTCTCGACCGCGCTTCGCAACTAGCGTCGCAACGCGAACCGACACCTGTACACCGACGTTGGATGGAGTACGATTGATCTCACCGAGAAAATTGCCGCCGCGGTAATTTTGCGCAACTTTGCGCAACGGCCCTGCCAAACTTGGGCGAACGTAATGGATCCGCAAGGGATTTCACCTGCAATCCTGCGTTTTATTGTTGGGCCGGGGTAATTTTAGGGGTAGCAACCTCACCGCATCAGGAGTTGACGATGTTACTCAACGCGTTGGCCGCCACTCTCGGTGCCCTCAGCCGGCAAACCAAAACACGGGTCCATTCCGGTCACATAGCTGACATTCAATGGGTGGTTCTATGAAGAAGTTCACAGGTCTAATTTTGGTTTTGTCCTTGTCAGGTTGTGCAACTTGCAAGAGCACAGATTCACCCGAAGTATGTAGAACAAAGCATCGTGATCACTCGCAACCTCGTGCATTCTTTGCACCCATACGGCACAATCAGCCGGGGCTGGCCTCGAACGGTTTGAGATGATCCGCCAGCGCCTTCTGGAAGGCGGCCCGCGCCTCGCAGCGCCCTTGATACGCTTTGAGCGCCGGCCGCTCGGACATGATGTCGGTGTGGCGCAGGATGCGCAGCACGGTGGTCATCATCAGATCTGCCGCCGTGAACCGGTCCTCCAAATAGTCGCGGTCGCCGAGCCAGTTTTCAACCGCGGCAAGCCGCTTCTGCACAGCCTCCGCCACCATCGGCCAGCGCGCGGGCGCCCAAGACTCGCTCGCATGGAACAGGTCGAGTTCGGCGAGGTTCTGGATGTGGGGTTCGACTGAGTTCAACGCGGCGAAAATCCACGCGCTTGTCCGCGCCCGTCCATTCGCGCCCGACGGCATCAGCGCATCAGACCGTTCAGCGATGTGGATCACAATGGCGCCCGACACGAACAGTTTGAGATCGCCCGTCTCGATGGCAGGGACCTGGCCAAACGGTTGCAGGGCGCGATAGGCGGCGGTTGTCTGGTCCTTACGGGATACCCGCCTCCTCGAGTGCCCAGCGCACCCGAAAATCGCGCACGAGCCCGCGCGCCAAGGGCAGTACCCAGCGGAATGCACTCAACGTAATCATCGGCGTGCTCCGTCCTTTGTTGCAATCGATGATGTTTCGCGATTCGGCGCACCCGTCAAAGCTTTGCCAGCATCTGAACTGCCAGCGCTTTCTCTAGTGCCATTGCCTTTTCGGTCGGAAAACCACCGACCCGAATCTGCACGAAGCTGCTGCCTTTTTTGACGGACAGACCAGTGCCGAGACCGCTGGCGGTGACGTAGTACGCGTCATCGCCCACTCCGCTCACCCGTGTTTTGGCGATGCCCTGCATCGGTGTTTTGCCGACTTCGAAGGCACGTTCAGTCATCAGACTGACGGAGAGCTTCTTGCCGTCGATCCGCGGCACGCCGGCCGGAGTCCATCCGCATAGCAGCGAACTGGAGGCTATCGGATGCTGTCCATCGGAAACGATAACCCCAAGCACGGCGCTCACCTGGGACGCGGTGAACATCGAACACGCATCGCCGGGAGGAGTCGCCGCGCGTGCGGTCTGCGGCGGCATCGGGCACAGGGCCAATGCCAGAGCTATCTCCAAAGCCAAGGTGCAACTTGCGGGAATGATGGGCATTTACGTATCCCCCGAGTTGATGTGAATGCATTGTATCCGTGTTCATGAAAGGAGACATGGAGCACACCGCAGGAGCGAATAAGCCCGGTATAACAAAATAACCAGGACCAGACCGGGCGTTCGGGAGAACTAGGTGTATCGCAGTAGCGAATGCATTCTTAGCTTTATAAGTGGAGGCGTGCTGACGATGCTCGGCATGTTGGGTGCGTTGTTACCCAATGACTCAGCACTAGCCGGCGATCTGGACCCACCCACCCCTGCTGCGTTCCTACCCGGCGGTATGCTCGGTGTGCAGCTCGGTAGTTCCTGGGAGGCGAGCAAGCTCAGTCCGTCTCTGGGACAATTGGCATGCCAGCCAATCGATGACGATAACAAGGATTTCGATGAAGTGTGTTTTTTCAGGACCTCGACCCCGAGTCGCGTGGCGGGCGCCGAAATTCACGATGGCTTCATCGTGCGCAAGGGCGATCACGTGGTGCTGATCGGCACCGGCATCGCCATCAAGAACGCGGATGATCCTCTCGCCGAGTCGGTTATGCAAAGTTTCCAATCGCAGGTTCATTCGACATTTCAGCACACCGGTGCCGACGTTCTCTTCGTGAAACTGCCGGAAAAACACATGTCAGTAGAAGAGCTTCTGGGTTATTCGCAAAAGGCTCCCGTACTGCTGGTTCAGCTCGAGCCCAAGGGCAATGAACTCGCGGTCTTGTACGGATACCTTGCGCCGGTCAATGCCTTTGGCGCGCTGACTGCCGACTAGCAAGAGCGCTGCAGCGCCCTATCACTCGTGGCTCGCGAACAATACGCGACGGGCTGGTGCACCAGTTGAGGTCCTGAGCCGTACTGGTACAGTAGCGGTAAAATAGCCCCCCCAAAGGAGCCGCCATGAGCGAAGGAATCGACTCGAAGCACATCCCGATATTTGACAGCCGCCACACACGCCCCGTGCGGCGAGTCGGCGTCCGTCGTTTTATTACCGCAATGGCGGTGCTGGTTGCTCTATCGGGATGCGGTGAATCGAACAACGGCGATGAGTCGACTAAAATCAACGGCTCCATACACGTGCCGGTCGGCAAGCAGCCCGGCGCCGTCGCGACGGTCAACGGCTCGATTCATGTCGATGACAACGCCGCAGTCACCAGTGCAACGACGGTGAACGGTAGCGTGCACCTGGGCGATCACGCTACCGCGACGTCGCTGAATAGCGTGAACGGCTCCATAGCACTCGGCACCGGTGCGCATGTGTCGGGTAGCGCTTCCTCGGTCAACGGCGAACTCACCTTGGGCGACAGTGCGGAAATATCCGGCTCGCTCTCGAACGTGAACGGCAAAATCACGCTCACTGCCGCGCATGTGGGAGGCGGAATCAAGACGGTCAACGGCGACATGAACATTACCGGCGCGTCGCATGTGGAAGGTGGCATCCTGGTGGAAAAGCCATCCAGTGAATTGATGCAGATAGTACGCAACGTTCCACGGATCGTGATCGGACCGGGAGCGACCGTGCAGGGTGATCTGCGCTTCGAGCGCACAATACAGCTCTTCGTCAGCGACAAGGCAACCATCGGCACGGTGACCGGTGCAACGCCAATACCGTTCACCGGGGATACTCCGCCGAACTGACCGCCGCGGGCGACGATGGCGTAACGTTGCGCCCATGAATTTGTGATACTGCGGCTCGATAAACGCATCGAAAGAGGTATAGCCATGCAAAGTCCTTGGTTCCGTGCATCGTTCGTCCTAACCCTGCTCGCTTGTGTCGCGTCGGTCACTTCTTCGGCCGCCACACCCACTGATCCTGCGCTCGTGAGCGCGGTCGGGAGTCCTGCGCGTAGTCCCACCGCGGCAGCGAGGGACTCGGCTCGTCACCCCGTCGAAGAGCTGACATTCTTTGGACTTGCGCCGACGATGACGGTGGTTGAGCTGTGGCCTGGCGGAGGCTACTGGACCGACATCCTCGGACCTTATCTTTCCCAGGGCGGCCGCTACTACATTGCGTTGCCCGCGTCGGGAAATGCCGAGGAAGATGCAGGCGTGAAGCGCTTTCGCGCGCGAATCGCCGCAGAGAAGGACCGGCTCGGTACCCTTCATGAAACCACTCTTGGCGCCGGCCACTTCGATATTGCCCCGCCCGGCTCCGCGGACCTCGTGCTGACCTTCCGCAATCTGCACAATTGGATGGATGGCGGCTATGCGGACGAAGCGCTGGCGGCGTCTTTCAAAGCACTCAAACCTGGCGGTATTCTGGGTATCGAAGAACATCGCGGCCGGAACGATCAACCGCAGGATCCAAAAGCCAAGAATGGCTATGTGCGCCAAGACTATACGATCGCATTGGCGAAGAAAGCAGGGTTCGAATTCGTCGCTTCATCGGAAGTGAATGCGAACCCGCGCGACACGAAGGACTGGGTTGACGGAGTCTGGACGCTGCCGCCGACGCTCGCTCAAGGAGAGAAAGATCGCGCCCGATATGTCGCCATCGGCGAAGCCGATAACTACGTGCTCAAGTTCCGCAAACCGCGATGAGGTTGCCCGCGCTGCGGTGACGCGCGCGCCGGACTAAATTTCCGGGCCGATCACAATTGGCGAGCCGTCGCTGAATCGAGAGGCGCGAAACGGCGTCGGATCCGCCGACGGCGTGTTGCCGATCGCAAGTTCAGCCGCCAACCGCCCCGCGGCCGGCCCGATACCGAATCCGTGTCCGGAGAACCCGGTCGCGACCGTCAGGCCCGGCATCGTACCGACCGGACTGATGTAGGGCACGACATCTGGTGTCACATCGATGTATCCGCCCCATTGCTGCACGATGTGCACGTCGCGGAATTGCGGGTACAGCCTGATCATCGCAGCCAGAGCCTCCCGATTCAGGGTTCTATTCGGCGCGGGGTCCAATACCCGTTCCGCTTCGAACGGGCTCGGTCGATCCAGCGGCCAGCTTCGCGGCGTGCGCAACTCGCGTAGCGTCTGCGCATTCACACGCAAGCGCAATGAGTCGCGCTCCTTGCGAATGGTCGGAAGGAAATCGCGCAAATACCGCAGCGAATCGGGCACGAAGGGCGCCACGTAGCCTGCTCCGCTGGCAATCGTATAACCGCCGTCACGCCGCTTGCGGTAGCCGACCGCATCCATATACGTACAAGGGTCCGGCCCCTCGGCGACCGGCGCCGTGCGCATCACAGAGGACAGCACCTTCAATTGCGGCAGGCGAATGCCGAGACTCGCGCAGAAGAGGCTGGACCACGCCCCGCCGGCGAGGACAACGGCATCGCACGTAATACGCCCCCGTTCCGTAATGACCGCTGCGGCGCGGCCTCCCGAACGTTCGATGCCGCGCACGGCACAGTGAGCAAGAATGATCGCCCCCTTGCGCTGCGCAGCACGCGCAATGGCGGGGGCCGCCCGTTGCGGTTCCGCACAGCCGTCGGTGGGCACATACAATCCGCAAGCATACGTGCGGCTCGCCCCGGACATGAGCCCAGCGAGATCGGCGCCGCGCACGATGCGCGTACCGATGTCGTAGGGTTTCGCCATGTCCGCCCAAGCGGCAAAGCGTGTCTCGTCGGGTTCGCTCTCGCCCACGTACAAAACGCCGCACTCGCGAAAACCCGTGTCGGCCTCCGTCAAACGGTTCATGTCGCGCCACAACTGTAAACTCTGCACGATCAGGGGCATTTCCCGCACGTCGCGGCCCGCCTGGCGGCACCAGCCCCAGTTCCGGCTGGATTGCTCGCAGGCGATATATCCCTTTTCGCAGAGCACCACGGGAATCCCGCGGTTGGCCAGGGTCAGCGCGGCGAATGTACCGACAATGCCGCCCCCGATGACGACTACGCTGGTAGCGGCAGGCATCACCTCGTCGGAAATGATGGAATCGACGTAGGGACCCATGAACTCGCCCTACTGGACTGTAAAGTCGCTTTGCATGGGTGCATTCTAGCCGATCTCTATGTCGCTAAAAAAATGTCTGACGTTTTGACGCTAACGTCACAACGTCACACAAAAAAAACACAATATACTTGTCAAGGTCGCCCGAATCAGGCCTCGTTGAACATCGCATGGATCACTCCATTCCTTTTATCGATATCAGCCCACTGTTCGGGGCCCGGTCGCTCGAGCGCGATCTTACCGACCAGGCGATCATGGCGGCGGCAGCCACGTCGGGTTTCATGGTGGTGAGCGGATTTCCGCCCGATGTACCGGTTGGCCGCGCGGTCCGTGCGGATCTATTGCGTCTCTTTCAGCTGCCGGAGAATGAGACTCGCAAACTCTGGCGTCAGAAGTTCGATCCTGCGCACCCGAACGTATATCGCGGATGGTTCCCGCTGCAGACCGGATTCCTGACTGCCAAGGAAGGCATCGACATGGGCGCCGACGTGGTCCACGGTACCTCGGTAGTGCGCAGCGGCGATCCTCTGCGCGAGCTCACTCCGCTGCCCTCTGCGGAGGCGCTGCCGGGCTGGCGAGAATCGGTGGCCGCCTACTATCGCGCCATGGAAAAAGTCAGCCAGGCGTTGATGCGGGCGATTGCGCGTGGTTTGTCATTGGAGGAACACTTCTTCGATCAGTCATTCGACAGGGGCCTGTCGACATTGCGCTTGCTGCGCTACCCGATTCGAACCGACGCGGAGCAAACCGCCCAATCGGATCCCAACGTCTGGGTGACCCATGGCGGCGGTCGGTTTTACGTGAATGGCGCACCACATGTCGATTCGGGATTTTTGACGTTGCTGGCGCAGGACGGAATCTCGGGTCTGCAGGCTCGCCATCGTGACGGTACCTGGCTCGATGTGCCGCCGACCGACGACGGCCTGGCGGTCAATTTCGGTAAGGTGCTCGAGCGCTGGTGCGGGGGCCGGATCAAGGCGACCGAACATCGCGTGATCGGCACGGGTCGGGAACGCATGTCCATCCCATTTTTCTACGAAGCGCGCGCCGATGCCGAGATTCGACCACTGCCGATGGACGGCGCGGCGTCATTCGAGGCTTTCTTCTACGGCGACTATCTTTGGGCAACCACGACCCAATTCGTCGAATTCAAGGGGATGGAATCGTTGCGCAAGCCTATGCGGTAGCTCATTCGAGTTCTCTCCGGCCTTGAACTGGCAGCATACTGCCCCCAACGTGAGTCCGTGACTGTGCGCCGCGTATTCTTGAACCCGCTCTGGTTGATCCTCTTGTTGCCTGGATACATCGGCTGGCGACTGTTGTCCGCGTTATCGATCGGCCCATTCGGCGTGTGCGCCGGCATCGCACTGTTGATCACTTGCTGCGTACTCATTCCGCTTTCAGTACGAAGTCATGCGATCCGCAATCCCACCCTGGAGAATCTGCTGGCTTGGGTCGGTGTTCTGTCCATGGGATTCTTTTCCTCATTATTCGTCTTTACTTTGTTGCGCGATCTCGTTTTGCTGGGTGCCCATTTGTTGCTATCCGCACAACAAGCGGCATCACTGGCTGCTCCGTCCGCGCGATGGACATTGGCGCTTACGATGTTCGTCACGCTGGCAGGGCTGGTGATCGCGCGCCGCCGTCCCCACGTCGTCGAGGTCGACATCCCGGTGACCGATCTTCCCGAGGCTTTGCACGGCTTTTCAATCGCGCAGATCAGCGATGTGCATGTCGGGCCGACGATCAAGCGCGGCTTCGTCGAGGGAATCGTCGCCCTCGTCAACGGTTTGAAAGCGGATCTGATCGCCGTGACCGGTGATTTGGTCGACGGCTC
>PMMB01000130.1 GCA_003165495.1 Gammaproteobacteria bacterium
TCGGCGCCAAGGGGCGCTCGGCCGACGACGCTCAAGCGGGACGCCGTCCCGGCGACCAACCGAGCATCGATGTCCGCCGTATCTCCCGCCAATCGTGCGGTAGCTTGCAAGTCGAGCGACGGCAGACCAAACGCGGCATCGTCCGCCATGCGCATATCCGTGGCGCTCACCTGCGCGCGGCCCGTGGGTGATGTCACACTGCCCTGTAATTCCGCGCTCGCCTCAATCGTGCCGGATTCCAGTAATCCCGGCGCAAACACATTCACGAGGGAGGGTTGAACTTGGCGCAGCGATGCGTGCACATCGAGCGTAGGCGAGATTTTCCCGTTAAGTTCGAATACGGCCTTTTGTGCTCCCAACTTAAGCTTGTCGACGGACACACCGTTCGCCAAAGCAATGTGCGTCGGCGAAAGCAAACGCGCATCCTGGCCGTGATAATTCGCCACCGCGCTTGCCACGGTAATTGCGCGAGCGTCAAGGTTCAATGTTCCTTGCGCGGATAGACTCGCCGCGGCGCCGTGCAAGTGCGGTACTTGCAGATCGAGCTTGAATCCCATCGCATCGGCGACGCCTTGTGCGGTCAGCTGAGCATTCCCAACGAACTCCCCCGCCGCGAGATCGCGAGCGTCGAAGTGCAGCTGTGCGTGGGTGCGCCCTTGATCGGGACGCAACGTGACAGTTCCCGCCAAGCGGCCTCCGACCTTCATGCCAATTAACAGCTGCAGATCGGCGAGTTGTGCGATCTGCAGGCGCAATTGGCCATGGGCTTGCGTAGTTGCCGTCGCGACGGTGATATCACCATCCGCGTGGGCGCTTTTCCAATCCGCGCGGCGGATAAGAGTTCGCAAAGAGCCGGCTTGGCTTCGCTCCATGGCAACGTCGATGTTCAGGGGCGCCCCGTCAAGCGATCCTTGAGCCACGAACGTACCACTTGGCGCCGACGGCAAACCCCGCATTTTCACGGCTGCGGAAAAAGTGCCGCTCGGTGAGTCTCGCACCGAGAGAGTCGAAGTCAACTGCGCCTCGCCGGCCAGCGCAGTGGACGGTCCGTCTAACGTCCCGGACGCTTTCAAAGTGCCGGCGAGCGCCGGCGACAAGTATTTGAGATCCGTGGCATTGAGGTCCCAGCGCAAACGCAGGATTGACGCTGGTCTCGAAACGTCTCCGCTTGCCGCCAGCGAAACCGCGCGACCGGTGAATTTCATGTTCTCCAGAGTAATAGCCCGGTCCGTCAGTGCGCCCGACAAATGCAAGGTGGGGCGATCGCCCACCGCGCCAGCCCAGATCTCGCTACCGACGCTAAGAGCCGAACTCGCGTCGAGGGTCATATACGTCGCGTCGCCGTCATTGCGCAGCTGCGCCTTCACGATCGCGCTGCCGCGAACATTTTGGCCCGCGAGCGCCGCGATCTCGCCTAAATTGGGGAGGTGCAATTCCAGTGTTGCGCTTCGCTTGCCCGCGGCCGGCGCAGCGGTGTCGGTGGACGCATGCAGGGAAAACAATCGATGTGAAGCCGACAGGTCGAGAGGCCGCGTGACTTCGTCCAGCCGCATCGATGCGTCGATTGTCACGGGGGAAGCCTGCAGCAACTGCGGCTGCGGCCCGGGTATCCGCAACCCGCCGACGAGAGCATGCAGTGCAGCTGCTCCGGAGTCAGCCGTGAGATCGGCGTTGAGGGTAGCCAGCTTGGTATCCCCGGGTAGCCGCAATTGATCTGCTTCGATATGTGCATCCGCCATCGGCGCTTTGAGGCTGCCGTGCCATCGCCCGCGCACGCTGGCACGCTGCCACGCAAGATCGGCTCGAGGAGTCAAGGCCGGCGAGTCGAATGCAAAATCGAGATCCGCCGACAGATCGTTCACATTGAGGCTGCCCTGCGCGTGTCCACGAAAAGCGCCGGCGTCGATGGACAGATCGAGGCGCTCCGCCTCACGCGGTCCGCTCAAATTCACCGTCGCCGCCAGTGCACCCAGGCCCGGCAACTGAAGCAGATTCTCCAAAGGTCCGCTGGCTGGCTCATGCAGACTCAGCGCGGCGTCCATCCGCTTTGGGTCGAACCGCAACTGCAATTCGTAATCCCCGTCGCCGTCGATGCGATGCGCTGTGGCGCCGATAACCATGTCCCGCACAGAGCGCAGATGAGCGTTGCCGTGCAACACCAGCGACGCGGGCATACCGGCGAGCTGCGGTCCCAGCTTCAGTAAATCAACCGTCATGCTTGCGACATCGATGCGCGGTATGGATACGGTGTCGCCGCTGTGTGCGCCGGCCGAGGCTTCTGGAATGCGCTCCATATCCACATTGGCCGCGTGCAGAGTATCGATTTGCAAACGACGCGCCAGCAAAGCCGGCGGTGACCAGCTGAGGGTCACCCGGTCGGCGGTCAGCCACACTCCGCGATCGTCGCTGAGTTGCAAGTGTTCAATCATCAATTGCTGAGGAAATGAGCCAGCCAGCCCCGAGACCGAGACGTGGCCGGAAGTCAGGCGGTGCGTCAACTTCTCGATCATCACGCGGCCGGGGTCGGTATTGCCGGCGATGAACAGCGCGCCGCCGAGCAACAAGGTCAGCAGCGCCAAGCCGCCCATAGCCCACGCGAAGACTTTGAATCCTCGGCGCATCAGAAGGAATGTCCCAGCCCAATATAGATCTCGAATGCATCGTCGCCGATGTGCCGCGGGGTCGGCACGGCGATATCAAACCTAATGGGTCCAATCGGCGTGTAATATCGCAGGCCCGCACCGGCGCCGATGCGGAATTCGTCAGGCACCGCTTTGAGGCTGGCGCTGACCTGTCCGGCATCCATGAATACGACGGCGCCGAAACTCGTGCCGAAGCGCTGTCGCAATTCCAAACTGCCTGCCGAGATCGCAGTGCCGCCGTTCGGCGTGAGGACGGGAAACTGCGGGGTGACGGGAAACTGCGGGCCGACCGACTGGTAGCGATAGCCGCGAATGGTGCCGCTACCCCCGGCGTAAAAGCGTTGATCCGGAGGCAGGCTGGTCGTCCCTGCCCCCTCAGCGAGTCCCGCAAGCCCACGGACGGCGAGCACCGTACGGCCGGGATCGGTGGGCAGCAGGTTATTCAAATCAAAGTAAGTGGCAACTTTGATCTGGCTGATGAGGAATGTGGCATTAGGATGGCCGAGCGCAAACGTGGGCGTGAAGCTTAACGAACC
>PMMB01000366.1:0-1193 GCA_003165495.1 Gammaproteobacteria bacterium
GACACTTGAACCAGGATATGACTGCTGCGTTTGGCGATTCGCACGCCGCGCCCCTTGGCGCGCGCATGAAACCGCTTGAGCATCGGCGCCGGGTCGACCTCGATCCGCGTCACCTTCAGATCGTCGACATCGGCATTGAAATTGTTGTAGGCATTGGCAATCGCGGAATCCANNCACCTTGAGGACGATCTTCGCACCCTTCTTCGGCATGAACTTCAATGTGTTGACCGCCAGAGTCGCGGACTTGCCGCGAATCGTGTCCACCACCAGGCGGCATTTCTGCGGGGAAATGCGCGCGTACCGTAAGATCGCTTTGGTTTGCATGCCCTACTCCGCGACCGACACTTTTTTGTCGCCGGAATGCGCTTTGAACGTGCGCGTGGGCGCAAACTCGCCGAGTTTGTGGCCGACCATGTTCTCGGACACCAACACGGGTACATGCAAACGGCCGTTGTGCACGGCGATCGTCAGACCGACCATATCGGGGATCACCATGGAACGCCGCGACCAAGTCTTGATCGGGCGGCGATCATTCTTTTGACTGGCCGTTTGCACCTTCTTAGCCAGGTGCAAATCCACGAACGGGCCTTTCTTGAGCGAACGAGGCACTGTTATTTCTCCAGTCTCTTACAGTCGTTTGTTCTTGCGGCGCTGAACGATCATGCCGTCAGTGCGCTTGTTGCGACGCGTCTTCTTACCCTTGGTCTGCAGGCCCCATGGGCTCACAGGATGAGGGTTGCCTTGACCTGACTTACCCTCGCCGCCGCCGTGCGGGTGATCGACCGGGTTCATCACGACACCGCGAACCGTCGGACGCACGCCGAGCCAACGCACCGCGCCGGCCTTGCCGAAGACGCGCAGGTTGTGTTCGTCATTGCCCACCTCGCCGATGGTGGCGCGGCAATCGACGTGAATCTTGCGCATTTCGCCGGATTTCAGACGCACGCTGGCATACACGCCTTCGCGCGCGGCGAATTGCGCTGAGCCGCCTGCACTGCGCGCCAACTGGCCGCCCTTGCCTACTTTCAGCTCGATGTTGTGTACGGTGCTGCCCACCGGAATGTGCCGCAGCGGCAATGCATTGCCCGGCTTGATCGGCGCATCCGCGCCGGAGCGGATTTCATCACCGGCCTTTACGCCCTTCGGCGCGAGAATGTAACGGCGCTCGCCGTCCTTGTAGAGCACCAAGGCCA
>PMMB01000366.1:1210-2890 GCA_003165495.1 Gammaproteobacteria bacterium
TTGAAATCGACCAGGCGGTAGCGTTGCTTGTGTCCGCCGCCGATGTGACGCGTGGTTTGCCGGCCGGAATGGTTGCGCGCTCCGGTGCGATTCTTCTTCGTGGTCAAGGACTCGAGCGGTCCGCCCTTGTGCAGGTGCGAGCGGTCGATTTTGACTACGAAGCGCGTACCCGGGGAGGTCGGCTTCATTTTAATGAGTGCCATGGCCGTTGGTCCTTACTTCGAAGCGCTGCCGGTGAAGTCGATCGACTGCCCGGTCTCCAAACGTACATACGCTTTCTTGTAGCCGTTGCGCTTGCCGGCAACATTTTTGAAGCGACGGGTCTTGCCGGGTTTGTTGAGCAGATTGACGCCTTCGACTTTGACTTCGAACATCAATTCGACGGCCTGCTTGACCTCGGCCTTCGACGCATCGTCACGCACGCGAAACACGTACTGATTCATCTTCTCAGTGACGTTCGCGGCCTTTTCCGACACGTGCGGCTGAATCAGCACGGTCATCAAGCGTTCTTTATTCACGCGCGCCTCCGAGACGTTGTTCGAGCAACTTCAAGGCGCCGACCGTGGCAATCACCTTGTCGTGCTTGATCAAGCTCAATGGATCGAGCGAGGCCACCGGCATCACGTCCACGTAGGGCACGTTGCGGGCCGCCAGAAATAATTTCTCTTCGTAGGCTTCGACCAAGATCAAGGCGCGCGTGAGGCCGAACTCGGCCAGCTTGCTGATCAACAGCTTGGTTTTCGGCGCCGCGAGTTCCAATGACTCGACCGCAAACAGGCGCTCTTCACGCACCAGCTGCGACACCATGGACTGCATGGCGGCGCGATACATCTTGCGATTGACCTTTTGCGAGAAGTCCCGCGGCCGCGCGGCAAATGCCCGGCCACCGCCAACCCAAATAGGGCTGCGAATCGAACCGGCGCGCGCCTGGCCCGTGCCTTTTTGGGCCCAGGGCTTCTTTCCGCCGCCACGCACTTCGGCGCGGGTTTTCTGCGCCTTGGTGCCGGCCCGGCCTGCCGCTTGATAGGCGGTTACGACCTGGTGAATGAGCGCTTCGTTGTAGGCACGACCGAAAGCCACATCCGATAATTGGATATCGCCGGCGGGAGATGCGTTCTTTATCTGGAGCTTCATGCGGGTTTACTTCTTGGCGGCCTTGGGTGGTGCGCCCTTCGCAGCGGGGGCTCCCTTGGCGGCAGCAGGAGCCTTGTTCGGCATCAGCTTCTGACGCCGCGCCCGGCCCGCGGCCTTGACGGAAGGTCTGACGATGACGCGGCCGCCCTCGGAGCCCGGGACAGCGCCGCTAATCAGGAGCAGGTTGCGGGGAACATCCACTTCGACGATTCGCAGATTCTCGATGGTGCGGTTCTTGACGCCCATGTGACCCGACATGCGCTTGCCTTTGAACACGCGTCCGGGAGTCTGGCGCTGACCGATGGAACCCGGCGCGCGGTGCGACAGCGAGTTACCGTGAGTTTTCATGCCGCCCGCGAAGTTATGGCGCTTGATGGTGCCGGCGAAGCCCTTACCCACCGTGGTGCCGGTGACATCGACGATTTGACCCGCGGTGAACATGTCGACTTTCAGCTCGGCACCGGCTGCCAGCGCTTCGCCCTCGCCCTTGCTCAAACGGAATTCCTGGGAGGCATAGCCGGCGGCGACGTTTGCCTTGGCAAAATG
>PMMB01000366.1:2899-3656 GCA_003165495.1 Gammaproteobacteria bacterium
AACGCCTCGACAACCGTCACTGGGACAGTCACACCGGCGTCGGTGAATACTCGGGTCATGCCGCACTTGCGGCCAACCAGACCAATGGTCATTGTCAATCCTCACAGCGGGAACCCTAGGGTTAAGCACCGCATTCGTTGCAATCAGCCGGCGGTTTAGGCAACGGACCCCAATTACCCGTGGGTGATTGGCGTCGGCGCCCACGCGCTCCGACCTCTAAAATGGACGCGGGAGTATATGTGCGCGATGCGCTTCGCGCAACCCCCTAGAAAACCCTCAATTCAGCTTGATTTGGACGTCGACGCCGGCCGGTAGTTCCAGCTTCATCAGCGCGTCCACGGTCTTGTCCGTGGGATTCAATATGTCCATCAGACGCTTGTGGGTGCGGATTTCGAACTGGTCGCGCGCATCTTTGTCGCCATGCGGCGCTGTCAACACCGTAAAGCGCTCCATTTTGATGGGCAGCGGTACAGGACCTTTGACGGTCGCGCCGGTGCGCTTCGCGGTTTCGACGATTTCGCGGGCCGACTTGTCGATCAAACGATGATCGAAAGCCTTCAAGCGGATCCTAATGTTTTGATTAGCCATGTTAATTAACTTCCAACGGGTCCGAAACGGCCCCGTCCTTAAAAGGTGCGGGATATTACGCTAAAACCTTGGCGACCACACCTGCACCAACCGTCTTGCCTCCTTCGCGGATGGCAAATCGAAGCCCCTGTTCCATCGCGATCGGCGCAATCAGCTCCACCACGATCTT
>PMMB01000002.1 GCA_003165495.1 Gammaproteobacteria bacterium
CACGGTGCCGATGGTCAGCCCAACGTGATTTACCTGCAGGACACCCTCGATGTTTGGCTTGGAGAAGACAAGGCGCGGGTGATCCTGCCGATCACCGACCCGTATGTCGTGCACCACGGTGCGCTTGGGTCCTTCGCACTCGTGTACCTGCCTGCCGCAGTGGCCCAGCGTGCACCCGCGGCGCAGGGCGAGCTGGCCGAAAAGATCGCGGCGCTTCCCGGAATCGAAACCGTCCTGACGCGTGCTGAAGCTGCCGCGAAATTCGAGCTGCCAGCGGACCGTATCGGCGACCTTGTGGTTGTGTCGCGACTGGACACGGTCATCGGCACCAGCCGCGATCGGCACGACCTGTCCGGGCTCGACGTTCCGTTGCGCTCACATGGCGGCACGTCGGAACAGAAAGTACCGCTGCTCATCAATCGCGGCGTAAGCAAACAGCCTGAAACCCGCCGCTGGCGCAACTTCGATGCGTTCGACCTTGGGCTGAACCTCGCCACTCGAACCTCGTAGGAGCTTCCGATGTCCGCCGGCGCCATCCAATCCACACCGCGCGAGCCGATTCGCGAGTCGCTGCGCATCGCAGGCGATAAAGTGTCGCGTGACCGGGTCATTGAGGTTCGTCACCCCTACAGCGGCGCGCTTGTCGGTACCGTTCCCAAAGCTACCGTCGACGATGTCAAACGCACGCTGCAGATCGCGCGGAACTTTCGGTCCACGCTGACGCGCCACGACCGCTACAAGATCCTCATGAAAGCAGGCGCCATCATCGCTTCAAGGCGCGATGATCTCGCGCGCCTGATCACGCTAGAGTCGGGCCTGTGTCTGAAGGATTCGCAGTACGAGGTCGGCCGCGCCTCGGATGTTTTGCTGTTCGCCGCCAACCAGGCTTTGATCGACGACAGCGAAGTTTTCTCGTGTGATCTCACCGCGCACGGAAAAAGCCGCAAGGTCTACACCCTGCGCGAGCCGCTGCTCGGCGCAATCACCGCGATCACGCCGTTCAACCATCCGCTGAACCAGGTGATCCACAAAGTGGCTCCGGCGGTGGCCACCAACAACCGTGTCGTACTCAAGCCCAGCGAGAAGACGCCACTGACCGCGTTTGCGCTCGCGGACATCTTGTATGAGGCGGGGCTACCGCCCGAAATGCTCTCGGTGCTCACCGGCGACCCGGCCGAGATCGCTGATGAACTCTTGACGAATGCGAACGTTGACCTCGTCACCTTCACCGGCGGTGTGACGATCGGCAAGACCATTGCAGCCAAGGCCGTCTACAAGCGCCAGGTGCTGGAACTGGGTGGCAACGATCCGATCATCGTGCTCGAGGACGCGGACGTCGAGGAAGCNNTTCGTCGAACTGCTCGTCGAGAAGACGCGTGCCGTCAAGTACGGCGATCCGTTCGATCCCACGATGGATATGGGCACGGTGATCGACGAGCCATCGGCGAGGGCGTTCGAGGCGCTCGTGAACGAAGCAGTGGCGGGCGGCGCCAGGCTGCTGATCGGCAATATCCGCCGCGGTGCGCTGTACTCACCGACCGTACTGGACCGGATCACACCGAACATGACGGTCGTGCGGCATGAGACCTTCGGCCCCGTCTCGCCCGTGATCCGCTTCAAGACCGTGGAGGAGGCGATCAGCATCGCAAACGGAACCGCTTACGGTCTGTCATCGTCGCTCTGCACCAATCGCATCGACCTGATCACCCGCTTTGTCAAGGAGTTGCATGTCGGCAGCGTGAATGTGCGCGAGGTCCCCGGCTACCGCCTGGAGATGACGCCGTTCGGAGGCATCAAGGACTCGGGGCTTGGCTACAAAGAAGGCGTGCTGGAAGCCATGAAGAGCTTCTGCAACACGAAGACTTATTCGCTGCCTTGGTAATTGAACGAACATGGGCAGTACAGTCATTCTTGACCTGATGGGCGGAGTCGCGCTGCTCCTCTGGGGACTGCACATGGTCCATAGCGGTGTCGTGCGCGCATTCGGCGCCGATCTGCGGCGTCTGCTTGGAATTGCCCTGCAAAGTAGGCTTCGCGCATTTCTAGCAGGCGCCTTCATCACGGCGCTTCTGCAGAGCAGCACAGCAACAGGATTGATGGCCGCCTCATTCGTTACTGCCGGCACCTTGGATCTCGTTCCCGCTCTCGCCGTCATGCTCGGCGCCAACGTAGGCACGACGCTGGTCGTACAGATCCTGTCGTTCAATATTACCGTCGTGACGCCCGTNNCGCGATCTGGGCCGCGCCGTGATCGGGATCGGCTTGATGCTGCTGGCGCTCCATATCTTTCTCGGCACTTTAGTTACGACGGAAGGCGTGCCCGTCTCGCGCGTACTGTTGGGCGCGATCACGAGTCACCCGATTCTGTGCTTGGCTGTCGTGGCAGCCATTACCTGGGCTGCGCACTCCAGCGTCGCCGTCGTGCTGGTCGTGATGTCGCTCGGGGCCGCCCGCCTGGTCTCTCCGGAAGCAGTGCTCGCCATGGTGCTCGGCGCGAACGTCGGCAGCGCCCTCAACCCTCTGATCGAGACCAGTCAACCGGGGAATCCGGCCAGCCGGCGTCTTCCGATCGGTAATCTCCTGACACGGCTGGTCGGTTGCGCGCT
>PMMB01000123.1 GCA_003165495.1 Gammaproteobacteria bacterium
CATACCGAACTCGATCTGGCCAACCCCAAACCGAATCGCGGCAAGAAGGGCTTCACGGACGAAGAGCGCGCGGGATTTCAGAATCTCGTGGATGCGGGTTTCGTCGATACTTTTCGGCTGTTCACGCAGGGTAACGGGCATTACTCGTGGTGGAGCCATTTCGCCAACTCGCGCGCGCGCAACGTCGGGTGGAGAATCGACTACGTTCTCGTGTCGCGGCAATTGCGCGACGCGGTGACGAGCGCCGAGATCCATCCCACCGTCATGGGCAGCGATCATTGCCCGGTCAGTATCGCGATCGATGCGTAAATCTGCAGGCGCGCAATGGCGAGGGACGCCCCTTGCGGCGGTACTGTTCGACCTCGACGGCACGCTGCTGGACACCGTAGCGGATATCGCGCTGGCGCTCAACCGGACGTTGGTCGAGTATGGCTGTATAGCATTGGCGGAAAACGACGTACGCCGCATGATCGGACGTGGCTCGCCGATTCTGATCGAGCGCGCCGCGACTTCGCAGGGCCGCATGATCGACGATACGACCCAGGCCGCCATGCTCCAACGCTTCTTTCACTACTACGGCGAACTCGAGGAAGCGAATGAAGACAGCGCGCAGCCGTACCCGGGTGCCGTCGAATCACTCCACACATTGCACGACGCGGGACTGCGTACCGCGGTGGTCACCAACAAGCAGCATCGCTTTGCCGCCGCGCTGCTCAAGCGGCTGGGGCTCGCGGGCTGGGTCGATGTCGTGGTGGGCGGCGATACCTGCGCGCGCCGCAAACCGGACCCGCAGCCGTTGCTTTTTGCGTGCGAGTCGCTGCATGTGCGGCCATCCGAGTCCCTGATGGTCGGCGACTCGGTCAACGATGTGCAGGCGGCGCGCGCCGCCGGCATCCCGGTCGCCTGCGTGTCGTACGGCTACAACGAGGGCCGAGATCCGCACACATTGGACGGCGACGCGCTGCTCGATTCGTTGGCCGAACTTCCGGCGCTGCTAGAATCGAACTCTCCATAGCGTTGCAGGTGTCCGTATGCGAAAGATTGTACTGCTGGCGATTGTCGTCTCTTGCGCGGGAGCGGTGCTCGCGGGTGAGCCGCCGAGTCGCTTTGGTGTCGATGCACCGGAACTCGCACGCCTCGGGAATTACGCGGTGGGGGTCAAGACTCTGCATCTGGTGCAGCATGGCCAGGCCGACGTGTTGGCTTTCGATGCAGCCAAGGGATCCGCTCCATTGGTGGATCGCGCCCTGACGGTGGATTTATGGTATCCGGCGCGACCGGCGCCGGCCGCCGTAAGCGTTGTCTACACGGCAAGTCTTCCCTCCGAACCGCCCGCGCCTCCGGCACATTTTTCCATTCCCGGTATCGCCGTACGCGACGCACCGCCATCGGGAACGGGCCATCCGTTGGTGATCGTCTCGCACGGTTACAGCAACGATCCGGACGCAATGACGTGGTTGACCGAGAACCTCGCATCAAAAGGCTACGTCGTGGCCGCCATCCGCCACGATGATCCGCCGATCACCGATCGAACCCGACTCGCACAACCCTTGATGCGCAGACCCCTCGACATCGCCTTCGTTGCGCAAACGCTGCAGAGCACTCTTGGCGCGGATCATCTCGTAGATCCGGCGCGCACGGCGCTGGTCGGTTACTCCATGGGCGGCTATGGCGTTCTGACGGCGGCGGGCGCGACGCTCGATCCCGACGGTGGCGCGGTCAAACTTGTGCCCGGGGGATTGATGCTGCCGTTCGCGCGCGGCGGCTCGCTCGCGTCATGGGGCGCGGAGGGCGTGCGCGCGATCACGGCGCCGCTGCTGCTCATAGCCGGCGATGATGATAGAACGGTGGATTACGCGACCGGAGCGCGCGCAATTTTCGCGATGGCGAGCAATGCGCATCGGTACCTGCTGACCTTCAAGGGCGGCGGACACGCGATCGGTTTGAGTCCTGTGCCGGACGCCATGCGGCAACGGCTTTGGGATCAGGATTGGTTCGAAGATCCGGTGTGGCGCAAGGAACGCATCAGCGCCATCAACGCGCATTTCATAACGGCGTTCCTGGATCGCTATGTCAAGGGCGACCAGAGCCGCGCCGCCTATCTCAACGTTCCCGTAACCGAGTCGTCCGCCGGCGTTTGGGCCGCCGCGACACCGCCCCTCGCCTATGACGCCTACAGTCCCGGCACTTCGGATATCACGGTATGGAAGGGTTTTCAACGCAACCATGCGTCAGGCTTGGAACTCCTGCAGGCGCAAGCACGGTCGACGCCGTGACATCGCTTCCGCTGCCGTTCGCCGCGCCCGAAGAAATCGGCCTCTCGTCCATTCGCCTCGCTCGCTTGGGTGCGGTGATGAGTGCCGAGATCGAACGCGGGCGTGTGCCCGGCGCCGTCGCACTCATCGCCCGGCGCGGCCGGCTTGGGCTGTTCGAAAGTTTTGGTCAACGCGATGCCGCCAGCGGCGCGCCGATGGCGAAGGACACAATCTTCCGTATCTATTCCATGACCAAGCCCATCACTTCGGTGGCGGCGATGATGCTGTGGGAAGAAGGGCGGTTCCTGCTGAACGATCCCGTCGCCAAATACCTTCCCGATCTCTCTGACCTTAAAGTCGCCGTGGAGCGAGGCGGGGAGCTCGAGCGGGTGCCGCTCGAGCGCGCCATCACCATCCAGGATCTTCTGCGTCATACCTCGGGTCTTACCTATGAGTTTCGCGGCGCCGGGCCGGTACAAAAAATGTACATGAGTGCGAAGCTGTACAGCCGCGCGCAAAGCAGCGCCGATCAGGTCGCGACCCTCGGCAAGATGCCGCTGCTTCATCAGCCGGGAACGCGGTGGGAATACAGTCGCTCGACCGATGTCGTCGGGCGCCTCGTCGAGGTGCTGTCGGGGCAACGACTGAGTGTGTTCTTCGAGCGGCATATTCTGGCGCCGCTCGGTATGGTCGACACCGCATTTCATGTGCCGCAGCGCCATCACTCGCGCCTCGCCGAGGCCTTCGCCAGGGATCCCGACAGCGGCGCAGCGGTGCAGCTGCTCCAAGTCCGTGATCCGCCGAATTTCGAGTCGGGCGGCGGCGGCCTCGTGTCGACGGCGGGCGATTACGCGCGCTTTCTGCAGATGCTGCTCAACGGCGGAACGCTCGACGGTCGCCGGCTGCTGAGCCGCAAGACGATCGAACTTATGACGGCGGATCACCTCGGGCCGATTACCGGGGCAGCCGATCTGCTGCTCCCCGGCTACGGTTTCGGGCTCGGCTTTGCCGTGCGACTTCACGCCGGCATCGCTCCCATGCCGGGTTCGATCGGCGAGTACTTCTGGGGCGGCCTCGCCGGCACCACTTTCTGGGTCGATCCGGCAGAGCAGTTGTTCGCGCTGATGCTCATCCAGGCACCGGGCCAGCGTGATTATTACCGCATTTTATTCCGCGATCTGGTGTACTCAGCGTTGGACGACTAAACGGCCCAAACGCGGGCTGCCACGCCTGTTCCGAGAACGTGCGTCACATTCTTTGCCTTCATGGGTAATGTAAAGCCTGAATTGACTCCTGAGAGATGACGTTCGTCACGTCACTTTGTCCGGGAACATGGCAAAAATGCACTCTGTGTGGTGCTGCACTGCGGTCCAATGCTGGCCGGATATGGGAAAAATTAATAATTTCACGCTAATCGGGGCAACTTTGCTGTCCGCCGCCTTTGCTTCCGGCGCGGTCGCGGGGTCGACTTTTGCCGATCAGCTCGAGATGCTCGAATGGTCGGATCCCGAGCGCGCCGCGCATATTGTCGATGCGGCGCCGCCGCTGTCCGCGGACTCCGAGGCAGCGCAAATCGACATGCTCGAGATCCGCGCAATGGTTTACGCAGACAGCACCCGCGACGAGGACGTCCATGCCGTGGTGCAGCGACTCGATGACATCGCGCGCGCGGGCAGTGAGGCAGCCGTTCGGGCGGGTCGCTTCGTGCGGGCATATTCAGCGCGTCAGCACAGCCAGTACGCCGCCGCAGAAGCCGAGCTCAAAGGCATCGACATCGCTTCAATTCGTTCCGATACTGAGCGTTATCGCGTGCTGATGCTGCGCGGTCATGTGTTGCGCATTTTGGGGCAGGACGAAGCGGCGCTACCTTTTTTGGAGCAAGCGTTGGATCTTGGCAACAAGATGCACGACGAGCTGCGAACGTTGCACGCGATGCTCTCGCTTGTCCGCATATACACGGACAGCGGTAATTTCGATCGGGCCATGGTTCAGTTGAAATCGGCGCGCAGTCTCGCCACGCGGTTAGTCGATGAGGCGGCATTGGTGGAAATCGAAGAGCGCGACGCCGACATAGCGGATCGTCGCGGGGATCGAACCGAGGAACGGCGCGCTTCCCTGGCGGGTCTCGAGCATGCGAAGCGCTCGGGAAGCAGCAAATGGCTCGAACTGGCGCTGGTCAATCTCGGCGACTCCTATTTGAAAACTCGCGATTTTGCCGAATCGCTCAAATATTCGAAACGAGCGTTGCCGATCATGTTGCGGACGAATCAACACGAAGATGTGCAAACTACCCTTTTCAACGAAGGTCTGGCCTACATTGGACTCGGCAGCATCAAGGCCGGTCAGAAACTCGCGGAAGAAGCGATAACCGAAGCGCTCGCCGGTAGCGACCTCTTGGATGCAAAAGAATTACTTCGAGAATACGCGGACGCCTTGGAGCACGCAGGCTACTTGATGATGGCGATCCAGGTCTATCACCGCTATGACGAGATCAGTGAGAAGTTCATGACGAACACGCGTCAGCGCGCGTTCCTTGAAGTCTCCGCGCAATTCGACGACGAGCGTAAAGCGCGAGAACTCGAACTGTTGCGGCGTGACAATGCGCTCAAAGTCTCCGAAATGCGCGGACAGCGGTTGTTTCAACAACTAATTCTCGCGGGCGCGCTGTTTATTGCATGCATATGCGCGGCACTTGTCTGGGCATTCGCTCGCGTGAGCAAAGCCAACGAGCGGCTGCGCTTCAGCAGCGAGCACGATCCGTTGACAGGACTATCGAATCGACGCTATTTCAACGAACGCGTGCTCGCGGTCGACGGCGGCCGCCCGGTCGGGGGCTGCGTGCTGCTGGCGGATCTCGATCACTTCAAACGCATCAACGATACCTACGGACACCCGGCCGGCGATGCGGTGCTGGCGGCGATGAGCAAGCGACTTTCTGCGGCGCTGCGCGGGAACGACAAGCTCGTTCGTTGGGGCGGCGAGGAATTCCTGGCCGTGCTCGGGCCGATGACGCCTGCACAGGCGGATTTGACCGCCGAGAGGCTGTTGCAAGCGGTGCGGCGCGAGCCCGTCCTGTGGAACGGGCAATTGATCCGCTGCACGATTTCCATCGGTTACGCGAGCTTCCCGATGGCGGG
>PMMB01000250.1:0-9315 GCA_003165495.1 Gammaproteobacteria bacterium
AATGTCCAAGTAGGGTAAAACCCTGCCATCCTCCATGAGTGCAATGACTCTGTCGACGTGGGGGTACGGATAGACGTAATGCAGTCGAATCCATACGCCGAGTTCGCCCAAAGCCGCCGCGAGGTCATAAAAATGCGTGCGACGCTCGGTGTTCCGCCAGGTTTGCGCGGCGTATTTCAAATCCACGCCGTACGCACTCGTGTCCTGCGAGATCACGAGGATTTCCTTGACGCCGGCCCGGACGAGTTGCTCAGCTTCACGCAGCACCTCGCCAATCGGACGGCTGACCAGACGCCCTCGCATCGAAGGAATGATGCAGAAGCTGCAACGATGGTTGCAGCCCTCGGAGACCTTCAGATAAGCGTAGTGACGCGGGGTGAGTTTCAAGCCATGCGCCGGAATGAGGTCGGCAAAAGGCTCGTGGAGCGGGGGCAAGTGCTCGTGCACGGACGCCACCACCTCTTCGTAACGCTGCGGCCCGGTGATCTTCAGGACTTGGGGATGGCGATCGAGGATTTTCTGGGGCTGCGCTCCGAGACAGCCCGTGACGATGACTTTGCCGTTTTCCGCGAGAGCTTCGCCGATCGCGTCCAAGGATTCGTCCACCGCGGCGTCAATGAAGCCGCAGGTGTTGACGATGACGAGGTCCGCCTTGCCATAGCTCGCCGCGACCTCGTAGCCCTCGGCGCGCAAGCGCGTGAGAATGCGTTCGGAGTCGACCAAGGCTTTCGGGCAGCCCAGACTGACAAACCCTACTTTGGGGGTTTTACGGATTGCGGTTTTCAAGGAAATCTCAGACCCTATATATGGGGGCGGCAGGGCGATGCTGGCGCCACGGCAAGGGCACTAGTTTATCGCGAACGCGCGCAGATATCGACTGGGAGAGGGGATCGAACGTGGCCGGGGCGAGTATCTGGGTCGATGCGGATGCCTGTCCAAATGTCATCAAGGAGATCCTATTCCGAGCCGCTGAGCGCACCGGGGTTTGCGTGACGCTGGTTGCCAATCAGCCGCTGCAAATCCCCCGCATCCCGAGCCTACGTGCCGTTCAGGTATCCTCCGGATTCGACGTGGCCGATGGGGAGATCGTCAAGCGCGTAGCCGCCGGAGATCTGGTCATCACCGCCGACATCCCGCTCGCCGCCGAGGTGATTGCCAAGGGTGGGGAAGCGCTCAATCCGCGCGGTGAGCGCTATTCCCCGGATACCATCCGCGGAGTTCTCGCCATGCGCGATTTTATGGACACGATGCGTTCCAGCGGCAATGTCGGCGGTGGTCCGCCGCCGCTCACTCAGGCGAATCGCAATGCGTTCGCCGGGCATCTCGATACCTGGCTCGCACGCCGGCCGAGCGCGTAGATGGACGACGAAGTTCCCCCGTCGGTCGTGGTTCCGTATTCCGAGTTGGCGGCGGACTTGTTGCACGCCGTCGTCGAGTCTTACGTACTTCGCGAGGGTACGGACTATGGAGAAAAGGAATTTTCGCTCGAGGAAAAGGTGGCGCACGTCATCAGCCAGCTCAAACGCGGCGAAGCACAGATCGTATTCGATCCTGAAACCGAAACCGTCAGTATTAGCAAGGCGTAACCGCGGACTGTCAGCGTCGTGGATTGCAATGTGCCAGGGCATCCTTCAGCGGGATCCGCGCGAGCGTGCCCGCGTGATAGTCGGTCAACCAGATTGCACCGTGTCCGATACCCAGAGAATCTCCGCCGGGACCCGCCCACTGGCACTGTAGCGATTTGCTCCTTGTGTCGATGGCCGAGAGCGGAACCTTCGGCATGCTCGTCCACACCATCCCGCCGCCGCCGCCGATGTCGCCGCCGTGACCTGGCGTGTCCAGAGCAATGGTTGTGGTGGCCCGCCGGGTTTGAGCGTCGACGCGAGTCACAGTGCCATCGCCCTGATTGAGCGTCCAAATTGCCCCGCCTGCCGCGGTGAGGAAGCGAGGGTTCGGACCCGTACGCACCGTGGCGATTACCGCGCCCGCGGTGGCGTCGACGCGGGTGAGTTCAGCTCCCTCGGCCCGGGTCACCCAGATCTCACCGTCGCTGAAATAGGGATTATAGGAGCCCGCGGGCACCTTGACCGTCTGGCGTATTGTTCCGGTCACGGGATCGATCCGCGCGAGAGTGCCCGACTTATCGACGATCAGCCAAACATTGCCCGCACCCGTAGTAATACCGCCCTCTGCAGCCGCGGGGCCGACGGCGAAGACTGCCGACAAGCGATTTGCGGCGAGGTCTACTTTTGCCAGCGACGGCACTGCAGTACACATCGGAACCCACAGGCTGCCGAATCCCGTCGCGAGCCCCGCGCATGGCTCACCCGGCAGCGGCACGCTCGCCACTCGCTTGTTGGTCTTCGGATCGATCCGATGCACGGCATAGGGGCCCGTGCTGCCGACCCAGACAGCGTCCGCGGTAATCGCGACCCAGTCGGCGGTCTTGCCCACATGGATTGTCGCAGCGGGCGTGAGTTCGCTGATGGATCTGGGCGGTGCCGGGGCCACGCCATTCGCCAATGCAAAGATCGCAAGCATAGCAGTCGCGGCGCGGATGTGAGGTAAACGGCAATGGCGCACTGCGTTTAGATCTCCCGGTTATCGATGAGCCGCGTGCCGCCAAGCCTCGCGGCCGCCAGCGCGACCAAGGGCCCACCCATCGACGGTTCGCCGAGGTCGCTCTGCCGTCGCATCGCCACATAGTCCGGCTGCCAACCTCGCGCCCTGAGAAATTCTTGCGCTTCGCGCTCAAGGGTCTGCCAGTCCGTGCGTCCGGACCTGGCCGCAAGGACCAGCTTGCTCAACGCCATATGCAGCTGTGCCGCCTCGGCGCGGTGCGAGTCATTCAAGTAGCCATTGCGGGATGACAATGCCAGCCCACTGGCATCGCGAACGGTTTCCGCGGCCACGATCTCGATCGGCAGCGCCAGTTGCCGCACCATGCTTCGTACAACCAAGAGTTGCTGATAGTCCTTTTTGCCGAACACCGCCGCCGCGGGCTGTACCATGTTGAAGAGTTTCAACACCACCGTGCAGACACCGGTGAAGAACCCCGGCCGCACTTGTCCCTCGAGAATATCGGCAAGTGCCGGCGGCGGATGCACCGTGTAGCCTTGAGCCTCCGGGTACACTTCGCCGTCGGTTGGCGCAAACACGATGTCGCAGCCGCTGGCGGCCAGAAGTTCGCAATCGCTCTCGAAGGTGCGCGGATACGCGGCGAAATCCTCATGCGGTGCGAACTGCAGCCGGTTGACGAATATACTGGTGACCACGAGGTCACCGTGTTCGCGCGCGCTCCGTACCAGCGACAAATGACCTGCGTGCAAATTGCCCATGGTGGGCACCAGTACCGGCTTGCGCTTGGCCCTAAGAGCTGGGCGCAATTCAGCTATGGTCCGGATTATTTGCATGTTCGATTCCGGTCAGAAGCCGTGAAGCGCATCGTCCGGAAATCGTCCGCCTTTCACCTCGGTTACATACTTGCGCACGGCGAGCTCGATACTGGCGCTGCCGTCCAGAAAGTTGCGCACGAACCGCAGCGGCTCGCCGCCCGTCAATCCCAGCATATCGTGCAGCACCAGAACCTGGCCGCTGCAGCCGACACCTGCGCCGATGCCGATGACCGGTATCGAGAGCGCATTCGTCAGATCGCGCGCGAGAGCGGCCGGCACCATTTCCAACACCAAGAGTTCCGCCCCCGCTGCGGCGAGTTCCTCGGCGCAGCAGCGCATGACTCGGGCCCCTGCCTCATCGCGCCCCTGCACCCGATAACCGCCGAGCGCATGCACCGACTGGGGAGTGAAGCCTAGGTGGGCGCACACCGGGACACCGCGATCCACGAGGAAGCGCACGATGGGAGCGGTCCAGCCGCCGCCCTCGAGTTTTACCATGTGCGCACCCTGCTGCATCAACAGGGCAGCGTGGCGCATCGCTACCTCGGCAGATTCCTGATAGCTGCCAAAGGGCATGTCGGCAATGACCCAGGCAGTGCGATTGCCTCTCGCCACGCATCCGGTGTGATAGACCATTTCGTCGATGGACACGGCGAGTGTGCTCGGACGCCCCTGCAGCACCATGCCGAGCGAGTCTCCCACGAGGAGCGAGTCGACACCGGCATCATCCAAAACTCGCGCAAATGCGGCGTCGTAGCACGTCAGCATTGCGATCTTTTCGCCGGCGGCGTGCATTTCGCGAAGGCGGTGCAGAGTGACGGGCTTTCGGTTGTTCATGCCGTATTGTGATGCACCCTGCGCGAGTCGGCTAGGTTAGTTGGCCGCGCTAGATTTCGCCCTGAGTTTCTGTCCTTGAATCCAGCTGTTGGTGCGGGAATCCAGGAGGTCGAGCGGCAGGACACCGCCGCTCAGCATCTCATCGTGAAAGGTGCGGATGTCGAATTTAGGACCCAACTCTTTCTGAGCGCGGTCGCGAAGCTCGCGGAACTTCAGTTGGCCCAGTTTGTATGACAGCGCCTGCGCCGGCCAAGAGATATAGCGATCCGTTTCGGCTTGTACCATGGGCTCGTCGACGGCACCGGACTGGCGGAAGAAGGCGACTACTTGATCGCGGGTCCACCCCTGGGAGTGCAGTCCGGTGTCGACCACGAGACGCACGGCGCGAAATAATTCGCTGGAGAGGCGGCCATAGTCGCTGACGGGGTCCTGATAAAACCCGACCTCTTTGCCCAGCTGTTCGGCGTAAAGCGCCCAACCCTCGATGTATCCCGAATTCTGGCTATGCTGGCGGAACTTCGGCAGACCGACGAGTTGTTGCGCCACTGAGAGCTGCATGTGATGCCCGGGGATGCCCTCGTGGTAGGCCGTAGCTTCGGCATTGACGAGCGAGCGCTGCGCGAAATTGGACACGGCCACAACGATGCGGCCAGGGCGTCTGCCGTCAGGTGTGCCGGTTTGGTAGTGCGTGGCATTGGCGGCCTGGAAATCCGGCATGGCTTCGACAGTGACCGGCGAACCGGGGATGAAAGTGAACAGGTCGGGCAGCTTGGGCTGCATCTGGGCTACGTACTTGCGGAAAACATCGACGATCTGCTCGGCGGATGTGGGCTTGTACTTGGGGCTGGTCTCAAGTGATGCGCGGAAGGATGCCAGGTCCGCGAAGCCTTCCTTGCGCGCGATGGTCAGCATGTCGGCCTGAATGCGGTCGATCTCTTGGAGACCGATCTTAAGAATCTCATCGGGAGTGAGTTTGCTGACCGTGGTGCGGCTCCGGATGTCGTTGAGATAGCGCTCCTTGCCGCCGGGCAATGAGGCAATACTGAGCGTGGTGCGTCCGTGGGGCGCGTAATCCGCGGCGATGAAACCGGCAAAAGTCTGGTAGGCCGGCAGCACCTCGTTGACGACCGCGTCTGTGATTGCCTTGGTCAGACGCTGCTGCTCGTCCGGAGAAATGCTGGAGGGAAATTTTTTGATCGGCAACAGAAACGGGTCGGCCGCGATGACGCCCTGGCATTGCGCAGGGACTTTCTCGATGAGAAAGCGCACCGGCATGAGATTGTCCTTCAAGCCCGCTCGAAGAACCTCTTCGGTTTGAGTGAAGACACGCGGGATCTGATGCAGACGGGCGATGTAGTCCTCGTACTGCTTCACCGAATCGAAGGGCACGGCGAGCGGTAGATCGGCGAGGCGGAGGTGCGGACCGTCCATCTGGTTCACCGGCATCTCGTATTCCTCGAAGGCATAATTTTCGATGCGCTGCCGGAGCGTGCTGCGCAGAACCTCATGGGATAGCGTGTCCTGCTCTGAAAACCCGTTAGTCGGGATCGCCTCCAGGCGCTCGAGGAAACCCTGATCATTGGCGTGCTGGCTCTTGATCGCCGCGAGGGAGTATTCGTCGAGCCGGTCGTTGTAGCGATAGTCGCCGTAGGCGGTCGCCCGTTCAGGGTGGGTCTTTAGTTCGGATTGGTAATATTCCTCAAAGAGTAAGTTCTGACTGACGACACGCGACTCGACTGAGGCCTGTGTGGCGCCGAATGACGTGCCGGCTTCGATGGAGAAGCAGCAGACGGCAAAGAAAAGTGAGAGGGTTTTGTTGCGCATACGCTAAACGGTAGCACAAAACACCGATTGCACAATTGCGCGGCCACCGGGCCCGATTGTCTTAGAGCATTCCGCCGTTGATGGAAATGACTTGGCCGGTGATATACGCGGCCTCCTCGGAGGCGAGAAATCCCACCAGACTCGCCACTTCTTCCGCGCTTCCGGCGCGCTTCATCGGCACGATGTCCGCGATGGCGGCGGCATCGAAGGCGGCGTCGCCCATGCCGGTCGAAATAATGCCCGGGGCCACCGCGTTGACGGTAATACCGCGGCTCGCCACTTCCAGGCTCAACGCCTTGGTGGCCGCATTCAGTGCTCCCTTGGCGGCCGCATAGTTCACTTGGCCGCGATTGCCGGCCAGCGCGGCCACCGATGATAGATTGATGATCCGGCCAAAGCGCGTGCGAATCATGGGCAGCATCAATGGTTGCGTCACGTTATAAAATCCGTTGACCGACAAGTCGATGACGCGGTGCCATTGCGCGGGGCTCATTCCCGGGAACACGGCATCGTCATGGATGCCGGCATTGTTCACCAGAACCTGCACCGGACCATCCTCCAGCAATTTCTCCACCGCCGTACGCGTCGCAGCCGCATCGGTCAGGTCAAATTGAACCGCGGCCGCCTGACCGCCGGCGGTCACTATGTCGCTGACAATCGCTTGCGCGGCCGCAGCGTTGCGATGCGCATGCACATAGACGAAGTGACCGGCAACGCTCAGGCGCCGGCAGATGGCGGCTCCGATGCCGCCGCTGCCGCCTGTCACCAGAGCCCGTGTCCGCGTTCTATTCATGTTTTCAACCGTTCGTTGGCGTCGAATACCACCGTCGCGCGGCCGCTCAAGAGCCGCTGCGCCTCGGACGTCACCGCAAATTCGTACAGCGCGCCGCCTCGATCTGCGGCAACAAGTGCGGCTTCGCAAATCAGATCGGCTTCTATGTCGTCGAGCCGCAGGACGTGCAGTCGCACATCCCGCAGACCGGCGAGAAAGCCGGCCTCGGGTCGAGAGTCCTTTGCGCCGCCGCCCGCCGCCAGAGCGCCGCGCGCGAGTGCGCCGTGCACGGCCATCGCCTGCGCCGCGTATTCTACCCCGCAGGCGATGCCTAGGCGGCCGTGCGAGCGCAGCGGATTGTAGGCCAAGCGGTGAGTGCCGCTGCGGCAGCGGATATGCTGCGCATCCCATGCGATGACTGCATCGAGCAGACACATGCGGCCGTGGTGGGGAATGTTCTGTTCGATCCAGGTACGGTCTAAGCGCATGATTCGATCTGCACTTCCGCGCGTGATACGTCGAGATACTCGAGAATCGCTGTTCCGCCGTTTCGCGCCGCCAAAAGGCGCAACAACGGCAGTGAACGCGCCGCGGGAAACGCGNNNGTTTTTGCGGCGTCAGCACCAGCGCGACACCGAAGGCATCGGGGATCGGGCGCTTGGCGTGCAGCGGCTGCGGATATTCGCTGTCATAGGCGACCAGCAGAACGGGCACCTGATCGACCGCGACCTGGGCCAATGCTTCCAAGAGACCGGCGGTGAAGCTCGCGTCAAATGCACACAACACATTCGATGCGGCCGTGGCGCCCGTGCCGATGCTCCAGTAGCCCGCGGCCGCGTTGTGCACCGAGTTGGCAAAGCGCGTCGGCGAAATCTCGCGGCCTGCGAGCGACAGAGCTTGGCAGAGTTCATGACAGTTGTGTCCGTCCGCGCTGGAGGACGAGAACACACTGGCAAGCGTGGCGGGATCCACGCCGGCCTGCGACGTGGCTTCCAGCGCCACGCCCATTGCCAGTTTGACGACACGGCCAATGCGTCGCCGCTCGGCGGCCGCCAGCATCGTCGGCATCGGCAGCACGGTCGCCGCAGGCCGATACGCCTGTTGACCCGACAGCACGGCTGCCGCCTCGGGCCAATTGGCGAGGCCGGGCCCCAGGATTCCGAGGCCGCCGACGTAAGCAGATATCCTCATCCCGCGCGACCAAAAATCAGGCTGCAGTTCGTGCCGCCAAAACCAAATGAATTGGAGAGCACGCGCGCCACCGGGGCGCGGCGATTATCCCTAATATAGTGTGCCGTGAGAGTCGGATCGACCTTGGTCGTGTGTACCCCACCCGGCATCAACCCATGCTTGATGGCGAGAGCGGTGATAACCGCCTCCAGCGCACCGGCCGCACCCAGGGTATGACCGGTGGCCCCTTTGGTCGAACTGCAGGGTGTGGTCGGGCCGAATACGCCGGTGACCGCTTGGCTTTCGGAACGATCGTTACTGGGTGTTCCGGTACCATGCAGGTTGATGTAATCGATGTCGCCGGGTTCGAGCATGGCGGCCGCCAACGCGGCTTGCATCGCGCGGCGCGCACCGAGACCCTCGGGGTGCGGTGCCGACATATGGTAGGCATCGCTCGATTCGCCGACGCCGAGCAGCAGCACGGAGTCGCCGTCCAAGTCGTCCGGTACGCGTTCGAGAAGCGCGAATGCCGCCGCCTCACCGATGGAGATGCCATCGCGCGCGACATCGAAGGGGCGACAGGGTGACGGCGATGAAAGTTGCAAGGAGTGAAAACCATACAGGGTGGTGAGGCACAACGAATCCACGCCGCCCACCAGGGCCGCATCGATGAGTCCCGCCTCGATCGCGCGCCGCGCCGAGCCGAATACCTTGGCGCTGGAGGCGCATGCACAGGAAACCGCAACGGCGGGCCCTTCCAAGCGGCAACGCTGACGAATGTAGTCCGCCACGGAAAACGAATTGTGGGTCGAGCCGTACTCGAAGCTCGACGGCAACGCGCCGCTGACGGGATCGCGCTCGCGATAGGCGAGCTCGGTCTGCAGTATGCCCGCCGTGCTGGTTCCCAAGAATACACCCACACGCCGCCGGCCCCAGCGCTCGGCCGCCTGTTGCACGGCCTCGAAGAAGCCGTCCTGCTGCAGGGCTAGCTCCGCCAGTCGGTTGTTTCGACACTCGAACTTGTACAAATTCTCCGGCAGTCGTGCATCGTCGACGCCAGTCACCTCGCCAATGTGAGTCTTGATATCCACGGTCTCAAAATCGCAGTTCTTCAGGCCGCTGCGCTGTTCGAGCAGGCTCTCCAAGGTCGCCGCCACGCCTTTACCAATGCAACTGGACGCCGTGAATTCTTTGAGAAGCAGCGGCCTCATCGCGGCTTCGCAATCATCAAAACGTTGGCAAACGGAGTTCCCGCGCTCATTGGGATGGCCTCGCTGTCAAAGCCGGCGGCCGACAGCAATTCCCGCCATCCCGCGA
>PMMB01000250.1:9321-9901 GCA_003165495.1 Gammaproteobacteria bacterium
CACGCCGTCGCCGATCAGGGCCGCCCGTGCGCGCTCGAGAATGCCACGCTGTTCAGCGTATTCAATGTAGTGCAAGACGTCGAGAATCACGACCCCGTCGGCGATGCCGAAATCCGTCCTCCGCATATCACCGGTCACGAATTCAGCCTGACCGCCCCACGCCCGCTGCGCCCGCTCGACATAGCGGCGCACGAGTTCGATACCGCAGATTTCGGCTTGGCTGCCGGCCGCCAGCAGCCAAGCCGCCAGCAACCCCTGTCCGCAGCCGAGATCGAGAATGCGGGTGCGGCCCGACAGGAGTCCGCGCGATAAAATGGCCGCGAATACGGGATCCCTGCCCAGCTTGGCGCGCGCGAAGTGGTAGGCGAAGCGGCCGCACGCGCGATACGGCTCGCTGGCGCTGTTCACAAGATCTCGCGCGAGGCTCATCGGCAAGTCGGCGGCGACAAAGCCGAGCGCAAGGTGACGGGCCGCAGTTGTTTCAGAGCCAAGGCGTCGAGCAGTCGCGGCAGAACCTCCAGGATCACCGGTTTGCCGCTGCGGCTGCGCGCTGCGTTGCCATCGTGCAGCAACAAGATGT
>PMMB01000285.1 GCA_003165495.1 Gammaproteobacteria bacterium
GGGGGTGACGGACGCAAAGCCTTCGGCCACGGCATGAAAATCCGTGCCGAGTCCGGCGTCCTGGCCGGCGCCGGCGTTGCCCACCCAATAGACATTGCGGCCTCGCGGATCTTTCGCCTTGACGATCGGCTTGCTTCGATGGCGGCTGCCGAGACGAGTCACCTTGATGCCGCGCAACTGACCATCGGGCAGATCCGGCACATTTACGTTGAGAATGACCGGTCCTACTTCCGGCCCTTGCAAGCGTTCTTGCGCCATCCGACGCACGAGTTGTGCCGCCACTTGCGCGGCGGCGGCAAAATTGCGCGGACTGCCCGGCTCGACGCAGAGCGAGACCGCGATGGCGGGAAGGCCGAGAAATCGGCCCTCGACGGCGGCCGCTACCGTTCCCGAGTACAAGGTGTCGTCGCCGAGATTGGCGCCGTCATTGACCCCTGACACCACGATGTCGTGCTCAAAGTCGAACAGGCCGGAAATCGCCAGATGCACACAGTCGGTCGGCGTACCGTTGACGTAGTAGGCATCGGTGTCATAACGCGCCGCGCGCACCGGTACATCGAGGGTGAGGGAGTTACTCGCACCGCTGCGATTCCGATCCGGCGCCACGATGGTCACGGCGCCCAAAGGCTTGATCGCTAACTTAAGCGCCGTCAAGCCCTCGGCAAGATAGCCGTCGTCATTCGAAAGAAGGATTTTCACGAGATTTAACAGCCTGCCCCAAGCTGGCGGGTGTCGCCGTGCGGACTATACTGTAACCCTGGAAACCCCGATAGCCGATCGAGTCCACTATTCATGGCCAAACAACGTTCCACCAATAGCATCGCCGCTGACGATGTCGCGGCCGACGCCCAAACATTTCGCGCGGCGGTGCGCGACGTGACGCCGTTGGCGCAAACGCCGTTGGCGGCGGGCCTTGCTAGACCGAAGCCGCGTGCGCGTCTGCGCAGAACCTCGGCGTCCGCGACGGAAAATCTCGACGCGGCGATGCCGCTGGTTGGCGCCCTGCCGGCGAACGAATCAACTTCGACGGCGGATGTCGTGACGGGTGACGGGACACTATCCTTTCAGCGTGCCGGCGTGCGCATCCAGGTCATGCGCCGGCTGCGCCGCGGCCTCTACCCAATCGATGATGAATTGGATCTTCACGGNNGGCGGCAGCCGCTGCGTGAGAATCATCCACGGCAAGGGTTATCGCTCGGGCGCCCGCGGCCCGGTGCTCAAAACAGCCGTGAATCTTTGGTTGCGCCGACACATGGACGTCATGGCGTTTGTTTCCGCGCGCGCGATCGACGGCGGCGCCGGCGCGGTGTATGTGCTGCTCCGAGCCTAGTCGAGGTCAACGATGAATTTAACAAGGGGTTGCCTCTGGATGATCTTTGCCGCAAGCTTAGGCAGCCCGTCATTGGCCGCCGACCCTCCCGCCGGCGCGGTCGCGGCCAGCGCCACTTTCGATCTATTTACCGAGAGCGAGGCGGCGACATGGAACTCTACCCAGCCGAAGGAGCTGAAGGATTTCAGTACGCCCGACTTGCGTGAGGACAACTCAGCGCCGACGTGTCACTCCACTCCCGATAACGACGCGGACAATCCGAAAATCAGGATTCTCGCGCCGACCCTGGGAAAAACCTTGACGGCGCCGCTTGATATAGACGTTCAGTTCGTGCCGACCGGCAGCGCACCCGTCCGACCCGATACCTTCCGCGTCTGTTACATCGGGCTGGTCACCATGGACCTTACGAAACGAATCACGGATCGGGTTACGGTCTCAGAAAAAGGCTTGCACGTGACCGGCGCCTGGGTGCCTCGCGGCCACCATCACCTATTGTTGCTCATTGCAGATCAACGGGGCCGACTGGGCCGGCGTGAGGCGGTATTCGATATCGACTGACCCACTATACAAATTTGTAAACTGCCATGGCGCGAGCGCAATTCATAATCCCAAACGAATGCCGACCAAGGAGATGAAGATGCCGTCTACGCGATTGAAAGATGTTGTGCGAGTGGTGGGGTTGGGGTGTCTTCTGGGAATGGCATCCGCCGCGGCAATCGCGGCCTCTGGTGCGGAATCCGAACTGACCGTGCAGCAGCGCTGGAAACTGGGCGGCCCGGGCGGCTGGGATTACCTCTCGCTCGACTCGTCAGGACAGCGTCTTTTCGTGAGTCGTGGCAGCCGCGTCGATGTCGTCAGCACGCAATCCGGTAAGGTAGTCGGGACCATCCCCGATACCAACGGCGTACACGGTATTGCGCTGGCGGAGGACCTGCGGCGCGGCTACACGAGCAACGGTAAAGGCGATTCGGTCACGGCCTTCGATCTCGACAGCCTGAAGACGATTCAAGCAGAAAAAGTACCGGGGCATAACCCTGACGCCATCCTGTACGAGCCGACGGCCAAGCACGTATTCACATTTAACGGCAGAAGCAAGGACGTCACAGTATTCGACGCTGCGACCCTGCATGTCGTTGCTACATTGCCCGTTCCAGACAAGCCGGAATTCGCCGTCGACGATGGCGCCGGCCATATATATGTGAATATCGAGAGCGATCCAGGGCAGATGGTCGTCATCGATAGTCGCGCATTGTCCGTCAAATACACGTGGCCGTTACCCGGGTGCGCGACCCCCAGCGGCCTTGCGATCGATCGAATACACCATCGCCTTTTTTCGGTTTGCGACGGCAAAGTCATGGTGGTAACCGACGGGCAAACCGGCAAGCAAGTCGCCCGAGTGACTATAGGCGAGGGGCCGGATGCGGCCGCTTACGACTCGAAGCGCGGCCTGGTATTTAGCTCCAATGGCGAGGGCACTCTGACTGCGGTTCGAGAGGAATCACCGGATCGCTATCGAGTGATCAGCTCATTAGCAACGCAACGCGGCGCGCGCACCATGGCGCTTGATCCTGTGAGCGGCAAAATCTATCTCGCCACCTCTGAGTTCGGCCCTACACCGCCGGCATCGGCGGATCAACCGCATCCACGGCCGTCACAAGTCGCGGAGTCGTTCACGATACTGGTCGTGGGCCGCTAGTGCTCGTCGGCGTCGAGTTCCGGGACGCCTTCGAATTCGCATATCTCGCGCAGCACCGAGGTGGCGAATTGTCCTCGCCCAAGCGAAAAACTCAAGGTCAGCGTACTGGCATCGCGCTCGCTGGATAACTCTCGAATCGCGCAGCGCAGCGCGCGCCGCTCCTGCGTCAACCCCTGAGCGGCCAACAAAGCGGCGACCGTCGCCAATTCGCGCGACACCACGAGTTCATGCTGCAACGCCTGACCCCGGCTCGCGGGATCGCCTCGTCCCCAGAGGGGTCCCGAAGGATGGATATCGAACTGAACTAGGCGGCGCAGTAATTCATCATCGACGGCGGTGACGGAAAAGTGGCTGCCGCTGCCGTCGAGACTGGCCAAATCGCCGGCAGCGAGCTGCGACCAATCGCCCGCCTCCACGCGCCGCGCGAGTACCGCATTGAACACGAGGGATCGCGCAGCCGACAGCACAAAGCTGCGCTCGGCGCGGCCGCGCGGCGCAATGCCGCTCTGCACCCATGCCGCGACGCGATCGAGATTGTAACCGTCGCGCCCGAAGCGTTGCGCTCCGAAATAATTGGGCACGCCATGTGCCCGCAAAGCATCGAGCTTCAAATCCAATTGTTCGCGTGACCACACCGCGTTGCGCAAGCGGATGCGAAAGCGGTTGCCCGACAGGGCTCCTATCTTAAGCTTGCGTAAATTGGCGCGCGCTTCGAGCACCTTGAATTCAGCGGTGCGGATGTTGGTCCAAAAGTCGGCGGTCGTGGCGAGTTTCGGCACGCTGAACCACTGCACGGCAACGGCATGCCGGTCCTTGAGGCCCGCGTAGCCCACGTCGCCGCCCGGGACACCCGCCAGCCGAGCAATCTCGGCCGCCACCCAGCGAGTATTGGCGGTGCGCTTCTCCACTCGCAACAGCCAGTGCGGTCCCGCCTCGGACGGCTCGAACGACAACTGCTCCTCGACATAAAAATCTTCAGGGGTAGCCTTCAACTCGGCCGGCGGCAGCGGCGCACCATGAGCTCTGGGCGGATGCAATGCAGCCCGCGTCCACGCATCGGCTCGCCTACCGTGCACGCTCAATTCCTCAGGCGCCCAGCAACACGGACGCGAGTGCCGCCAACCCTTCGCCGCGACCGATGAATCCCAGCCGCTCCGTGGTGGTGGCTTTGATATTGATGAGCTGCGCCGAGACCCCAAGATCGGCGGAGAGATTTGCCGCCATCGCGGAGCAATGGGCGGCAATGCGCGGCGCTTCTGCGAGCACCGTGACGTCGGCATTGATCAATTTCAGGCCGGCGGCCTGCATGCGCGCCGCCACCACACGCAGGAACACGCGGCTGTCCGCGCCGCGATATCGCGGATCGCTATCGGGAAAATGCCGGCCGATGTCGCCGTCGCCCAGCGCCCCCAGGATGGCATCGCAGAGTGCGTGAATGACTACGTCGCCATCCGAGTGCGCCACCACGCCCTTGGGATGCGCGATTCGCACGCCGCCCAGAATGACGTGGTCGCCCTCGCCGAAGGCGTGCACGTCGAAACCTTGTCCGACTCGCATCGGCGTATCCTCCGTCATTTTCAATATATTGGCGGCTATACTCAAGTCCGAGACACGCGTTATTTTGACGTTGAACGGCGAACCTTGCACCAGCGCCGGCCGCAATCCCAGCCGTTCGACGGCCTGCGCCTCATCGGTCACGGTGATGCCGGCGAGGCTTGCTTCCTTCAGCGCATGGCGCAACTGCGCAAAGGCAAACACCTGCGGCGTCAGTGCCCGCCACAACCCCTGGCGATCCACGGTTGCCACGCGCTGCCCAAGTTCGCGTTTGACGGTGTCGACGATGGGCGCTGCGAGGACCGCGCCGTCCCCCCCGACGGCGTCGAGCAAAGCCTCAAGGTCGGCCGCATTCAAACACGGGCGCGCGGCATCGTGCACCAGGATCCAATCATCCGCAGCGGCACGCGTCGCCAAAAACTCCAGGCCGTTCGCCACCGTCTCCTGCCGAGTGACGCCGCCTATCGTGGTTTGCAGCTTAGGGCTATTGAGCCGCGCCGCGATGCCCGGCCAATGAGTATCATCCGCTGCAAGCGCAACCACGACCGCGTGCACCCGCGGCTCGCCCAAGAGCGCGCGCAACGACCATTCCAAAACGGTGGCGCCGTGCAGCGGCGCATATTGCTTTGGGGCGGAACCTTCTGTGGATGCAGCGAAGCGTACGCCGTGACCGGCCGCGGGAACGATCGCCCAGACGCGCCGCGTCGCGAGGACGGGCATCACTGCGCGCGAGCGGTGACGGCGGTAGCAGGCGCGGCGGGGGCTCCAGGAGCCGCAGTCACGACTTGGTAGAAGGTTTCGCTGTTGCCGACCATGCCGAGTTCGCTGCGGGCTCGCTCCTCGATCGCGGTCAATCCCACTTTAAGATCAGTTACTTCCGCAACCAATTGCCGATTGCGTTCACCCTGCTCGCGGTTGGCCGAGGCTTGCACTTGAGCGGCAGCCTGAAGGCGCGACACCTCGCGTAATCCTTGGTCTGACAGCCAGAGGCGGTATTGCAGCAAAACCAGCGCCAGAGCTAGCACGGCAGAAAAAATCCTCATGGGGACAGGAGCTTAGCACGAACTCTTAAGAAATTGGTACCGATAAGGCACGCTTCCCCGAATACGCAGCTTTGGCGCCGAGCTCTTCCTCGATCCGCAGCAGCTGGTTGTATTTGGCAACACGATCCGAGCGCGACATCGAACCGGTTTTGATTTGGGTGGCGGTGGTTGCTGCGGCGATATCGGCAATGGTCGAGTCCTCGGTTTCGCCCGAGCGGTGCGACACCACGGCGGC
>PMMB01000304.1 GCA_003165495.1 Gammaproteobacteria bacterium
TGCGGCGAGCGGTGCTTCGCTCTCCACCAGCTGGCTCGCCAGGTCGTTGCGCCGCGTTTCCAAACCTTCCAGCTGCTTCTCGATTCGCGACAGCGTCGTGGTCAAGGAGCTGTGCGACGAGCGTCGCGACTCCACTTGCAGTGCCAATTCCCGTGCGAGCTGTTGCGCCGACAGTGCCACCGCGCGAGCAGTGCCCACCTCTGCGCGCATGCGGTCGCGCTCCTGTTCGAGCGCGGCGCGCTGCGGCTCGAGAGCGGCTAATTTGTCGATGGCGGCTTCCATACGGCCGCGCGCCGCGCGCAGATCCGTCTCCGCGCGCTCGAGCTCGGTGCGTACGTCGGCGAGCCCCGTCTCCAGCTGCGTCATTCGCCGCGCCGCATCGACGTTGCGTGCTCTGGCTGAATCCAGCTCGGCGCGCCGGTCGACGTGTTCGCGATGCAAGCGATTGACGTCCGCTTGAAAGCGGTCGCGCCGATCTTCGTGGTCGCGCACGCGCTCACGAGTGAGTTCCAAGCGACGTTCGAGGTCCTTGACCTCGTCCGCGAGTCCGCTTAACTGCGTGTGGATCTCGCGCAGAGTTTCTTCGCGCTCGATCACGCCCGTATGTGGATCCGCATCGCGAGACAGGCGCAGCCAATCCGACCCCAACCATATTCCATCGCGCGTAACCACCGATTCGCCTGAGCCTAAGCGGCTTCGCAGCCTTAGAGCCTCGTTCAACGTCTCGGCGGTGTATACCGACGACAACACCGATCCCAATACGGTTGCACCCTGCACCTTCGCCTGCAGCAAGGCAGAGTTGCGGGGGACGGCGGCCGCTTCACCCATGCTCACGACGGCCAAATGGCCGCCGTCGAAGCTCGCCAGCAAATCGGTGACGCTGTCCAGGCCGTCGACACACACGGCCTCCAGATAGGATCCCAGCACCGTTTCGACNNTTGCCGGAGACTTTGCCGAGCGCCGCCTGTTGCAACGCTTCGGTCGACACCTGTGCACCCAGCGCCTCCTGCCAACGCTTCGCCAAGGCGTTGAGGGCCTGCGACTCAACCCGTTCACGATCTCTAGTGACCGAAATCTCCGCTAGCAATTCTTGAAGCTCGGTCGCAGCCTTTTGACCCGCATCGCGGGCCAATCTCGTGCGGCTCTCCAGAGTTTCCAATGCAACCGCCGGTTGCAATTGCGCAAGCGTCGAGCGCTCGCTCTCTTGGCGCTCCTGCTGCTGCAGCAGGCGCCGCTGCTGACTCTCCAGCTGCTCGATGCGCGCGCGTTCGACCCCCGTCTCTCGCTGGCCGAGCGCTACGGCTTGTGCATGGGCATCCCAGGTTTGCTGCCACGCTGCAAGCGCCTGTTCAGAGCTCTCCAAAGTCTGCGAAGTGCGAAGTTCCTCGGCGTGCGCCGTGTCGAGGCCGGGAACCATGGTCGCCAATTCCTGCGATAGCGCGTCAAGCTGGCCGCGATCGCGTTGCAGAACTTGGGTTAAGTCGGCGACTTGCACCTCGGCTTGTTCCAAGTCCGCGCGCTGGCGCTGGCGCAGCTCGCGCGTAAATTGAATGCCCTGTTCGATCCGCGTGACTTCGCCGCCCGCCTCATAGAAGCGGGTCTGTATTGCGCCCAAGGCGTCGCTTTTCGACCCCTGATCGGCGCGAATGCGCTCGATTTCCGCTTCTACTTCCCACAGATCGGCGAGCACGGCATGCATCGCGGTCTCGCAACTTGATGTCGCAGCATCGCGTACACCCGCCTCGGCGTCCAGACTCTGCATGCGCAAGGCCAACAATTCGGCTTGTAGTTTGCGTTCATCTTCTTTCAGCATCTGATAGCGCCGTGCGGTCGCGGCTTGGCGCTGCAAGTGGCGAATCTGCTTTTCCACCTCTTCGCGCAGATCGTTCAGCCGGTCCAGGTTCTCGCGGGTATGGCCGATCCGGTTCTCGGTTTCGCGGCGCCGCTCCTTGTAGCGCGAGATGCCCGCGGCTTCCTCCAAGAACGCGCGTAGATCGTCCGGCCTCGCTTCGATCACACGCGAGATCATGCCTTGCTCGATGATGGCGTAGCTGCGCGTGCCCAAACCGGTGCCGAGGAACAGCTGCGTGATGTCCTTGCGGCGCACCTTGGTGCCGTTGATGAAGTAGTCGGACGTACCGTCCCGGCTCATGGCGCGGCGCAGGGCGACCTCGTTGTAGGCCGCGTATTCGCCCCCGATCTTGCTGTCGGAATTATCGACTACCAATTCGACGGAAGCGGCGCCCAAGGGCTTGCGCGCGGCCGAGCCGTTGAAGATGACGTCCGCCATGGATTCGCCGCGCAAATGCTTCGCGGAGATTTCCCCCATCACCCAGCGCACGGCATCGATGATGTTGGATTTTCCGCATCCGTTGGGGCCCACCACGCCCGTCAGGCTGCTGGGAAAGGTCACGGTCGTTGGATCAACGAACGATTTGAAGCCGGCAATTTTGAGTTTCGTTAAGCGCATTGTTCACGCGGTGTCGTGGGCCACTTGTGGCGCGTAGTGTAAAGTAAACGTCACATAGGTAAACCCCTTAAGAGCGATCGATTCCGGAATGACAGAACCCACCTCGCGTCTCGAAGTCTTCGACAATCCCGCACCCGAGCGCGACTACACCATCCGCATGAGCATCCCTGAGTTCACTTGCCTGTGTCCGAAAACCGGCCAGCCCGACTTTGCCACGCTGGAACTTGAGTATGTGCCAAACCTGCGATGCATCGAACTGAAGTCCCTGAAGCTCTACATTTGGTCATTCCGCAGCCGCGGGGCATTCCATGAAGCGGTTACCAATGAAATCTTGCGGGACTTGGTGGCGGCGACGGATCCCCGATTTATGCGGATTTTGGCCAAATTCAACGTGCGCGGGGGCATTTACACCACGGTGGTGGCGGAACACCGCGCCGCCGGCTGGCTCCCCGCCGCGCCGGTCGAACTGCCCTAGGAAACGGCAGCTTAGGGCTGTAGTCCTACAGGAAGCTCGCGCCTGCAAATTTTTGCTTCCCGATCATAGACTTAAGTTAATGAAATATGTTCGCCGGCGCTCTGTACACGCCTGAATGCGTCGGTATAATCGCGC
>PMMB01000307.1:0-168 GCA_003165495.1 Gammaproteobacteria bacterium
CAGCTTTGCGGATCTGTATGCCGATCATGGCGTGGCGAGTGCGGTCGAAATCATGACCATCCACAAGGCAAAAGGGCTGGAATTCGATATGGTCGTTCTGCCGGCGCTGGATCGCCACATTCCGCGCAGCCGCAATCAATTATTGGTGTGGCATGAATTCGCCCGCAC
>PMMB01000307.1:204-1773 GCA_003165495.1 Gammaproteobacteria bacterium
CGCGCCAAGTGGCAGCTGCGGTTGACCGCGACGACGGGCAACGCACCGCGGGCGGGGAGTTTGCTTGCCGTGCTCTGGCCTGTCGTCGGTGCGGAATTCGCCATGACAGAGCCCGTCCCATCGTCGCAAGGTCCAGGAGTCGGCGCGCCGCGCGGCGGACCGTTATGGCGTGTGCCGAAAGACTGGATACCCAGTCTCGACATTGGGCCTTTGACCGTGGAGTCGATGTCGGCGCCGCCGACATTGCGAGAGGAGTGGCCGGTTTTCGACTGGGCTGGTGAAACGGCGCGCCGCGTCGGCACACTGGTGCACGCCGAGCTTCAGGCCATGGACGTGGCGAGCAGCGACGAGCCGAGCATTCGCGCGCGTGAGGCACAATTTCGGCGTTGGTTGGCTTTGCATGGCGTACCGGCCGATCGTCTGCAAGAGGCCGCGTCACGGGTCGTCGAGGCGTTGGTCGCCGTGCATCGAGATCCTCGCGGCCGCTGGATTTTGCAGAAGGCGCGCGAGGACGTACGCGAACACGCTCTATCGGGTGATTTGGAGGGCGAAGTGGCTCGAGTGGTCTTCGACCGGAGTTTTATCGACGACCAGGGAGTGCGCTGGGTCATCGACTACAAAACCAGCCAGCACATCGGCGGCGGCCTCGAAGAATTCCTCGACCGCGAAGTCGAGCGCTATCGGTCTCAGCTGCAGCGCTATGCCTTGCTGGCCAAAAGACTAGGTCCCGAACCGGTGCACCTGGGTCTGTATTTTCCGCTGATGCGGGCGTGGCGCGAGTGGCCAGCGTAGGATGTGGAGGGAAGTCATCGTTCACTAGGTGGTCATTCGGGGAGCACACCATGATCGGATGCCTTGCATCGCAAGGCCTTGCAGCTGGGCGGGAAAGACGAAGGCGCGCCGGGGCCGCGAGGCGAAGGTTTTTACGCCGGCTATTTTCGGGATTTGGACGGTAACAAACTCAATTTCTTTTGCATGGGCTAGGGACTAAAATCTGAACTCCAAGTCCACGGGAATCCGTCCCTGCGGGTCACGCCTGCGCAATTGAGCGATGTTGCCGATTTGACTGCGAAGGGCGGGCGATGCGTCGGCACGTTCCCGCAATGTCCCGGTCAGCATGCCTGTGCGCTCCTTCGTGGAATAGTGGATGAGCGCCTGCACGTCCAAGGGACCACCGGTATCCATGAGCTGGGCCGCCACGTCGCCGTCGGCACCGACGGCGCCTTCGGCCAAGCTTAGCTCGTAGCCTCCCAGATCTGCGCCCTCGGCAATTTGCGCCGACGTAAGATTCGACACTCGAACGTCTCCGACGGCGGCCAGCGGTTTGGCGAAATCACCCTTCAGTTCACTGAAATTGATGTCCGCGGTGCCGCGCCATCCTGTCGCGACACCGAGATCGTGCAGATCTTCGATGGGTCCGCCGCCCTTGATGTCATGCGCCGTAAACCCTTGTCGATCGATTTTCACGGCAGCGTCGATCACCACGCCCACCTTGACCCAATGAATGTCCGCGGCCACGGCCATGCCGAGCAGAGCTGTCGGATGCAGCCGCCACTCGAGCGCTCCGGC
>PMMB01000307.1:1804-3749 GCA_003165495.1 Gammaproteobacteria bacterium
AAATGCGTGATGATCGACGCGGGCAATGCGGCAATGATCACGCCGAGCACCGTTGCGAGGCCGATGAGAACGACCGGCCAAAGCAAGCGCGAGGGCGGGGAGGGTTTAACGTCGCGGCTGGGTGAACGTGATACTGGCATTCACCGCTCCCGGTCGGGCAGCGCGATCCACGGTGATCGATTCAATCGCGAGCCCATAACGTTCATCGAGCGTGGCGAGCCATGTAACCAAGGTATCGAAAGGCGCGGCCTCCAGTTGCACGCGTACGCCGGTTCCGTTGGGCTGCGTGCCGCGCAGGGCGTTCGCGAGACCGGCCTCGCGGCCGACTCTGTCGACCAAAACAACGGGAGCTTCGCCCGTGTCCGCGAGCACCTGATTTCCGGCTGCGCGGATCTCCGGGGCATTCGCCTGCATCCACGCCAGGTCCTCGCGCTTCGTTTCATTGAGGCGGCCCGCGCTCGACACCGCGGATTGCAGCGGCAGCAGAATTCCCAGCACCAATATGAGAACTCCCAAAGCGACTCCGCCAATGGCCACCACACGCTGCTCGCGATGTTGCAATCCGGCATACCAGGCGCGAAGTTTGTTCATCGGTGCGCTCGCGACGATTGACTGCGCAGTTGGATATGCGCTTCCACGCCGCCGGCAACCGGCGTGGAGGATTGAATCTCCGCCGTCATTCCTTGCTTGCCGATGAGCTGCGACAGTTGTGAGAGCGCCGCGAGGCTCGGGGCACTCACCTTCATGTCGAGCGAGTTGTCGCGATAGCTCAAGGCGTCGATGTCGGTCTTCGGAGTGACCGCCATGGCGCTGCTCAGGGCCTTCAGGGTACGCAGAAAGTCTTCGGGACTCGCTCCCGATTTGTGAATGCGATCGAGCCGCGACTGCATCTGGCGGCGCGGATCCTGCATGGGCTCGGCGGGCATGGCGGCCGAGAAAATGTTCGCGATTTGCCCGTCGAGCGCCGCCGTTTCGTGCTTGGCTTGACGGATTTGCAGCGCCTGGGAGGCGACATGCACGGCGAGTAAGGCCGCCGCCAGCAGAGCTGCGGTGCGCCATTGGCGCCAGCGTGCGCTAAAGTCGGTGGAGCGAGCAAAGTCGCCCTGCAGGAGATTGACGGCGTCGGTGGTCTCGAGTCCTCGCGCCAGCCACGGCAGCGGCCCGTCGGGCAGAAGTTGTACCTTCAGCGAATCAAATTTGTCGGACAGTTGCTCGAACTCGATCTGCGAACGGGCCCAATCTTCGCGCGTGACGTAAAGAATCGCGCTCTCCGGCACCTTAGGTTCCGCAGTGGCATCGAGCGGATCGGCGATGACGCCGGCTACCACCAAGGCCTCGCTCACCGGCGCGAGTTCCACCGCGAATGGCAGCGCCCCGGGACGCCGCACGGCGAGCCGGCCCTTCTCCAGCCACAACACCGTTTGACCCGGGTTTTCCGGCATCAGCGAGATGTCGGGGTACATGGCCAGCGGCTCGAGGCCGGCGGCGCTCAAATCCGATAGCCAACCCTGCAGGACGGCGCGTGATACCGCGGCCACCGGCGTGCCGCCGCTGGGGCGCCGCCGGCCGATCGCAAAGCTTAATTGATCGATGTCTTCAGTCAGCTGTTCTTCCAAGGCGAAGGGCACCGCGCGAGCGAGCCTGACGCCGCTGCCGGGCGGCAATTCCGGCTCCGCCAACAGAATCTGAGTGGCCGGTGCGAGGGCCACCACCTTGCCGGTACGTGATACCGCCGCAGCCAGAGTCAGGGATCCGCGCTGCCTGGTCGTTGCCGAATCGGCCGCCCCGTCTATCACGAGCCACTCGGTTTGTTCTTGGCCCGGCGCGGGGAGGCGTAGCAGTAGTGTTTGTGGCATGTGGCTAAGGGGTTCCGAAAGAGCGCAGCAGCGGCGTGACCTTTCCGCCGTTCCCGGTCCCGCGCAGCAAAAGACTGTACAAGGTGAAC
>PMMB01000237.1 GCA_003165495.1 Gammaproteobacteria bacterium
CTGATCGCGGCCGAGGTTCAGAGCACGCGGACCTCCGTGCGCGAGGAAATCGAGGCGGCGAACCGTGTGGCCTCGCAACTCCTGGGGCGCCTTGCGGCAGTCTATTCCCGGGTCGGGGGGCCGGACCTGGTGCTTCAGTTCCTACAGCAACTCGGCCGGGTTCGTGCAAACGAGGTGTCTCTGCAATCGGACACGGGACAGGTCCTATATCAGTCACCGCCGGCGACCTACAAGGCCGGGCGCGAGGCGCCGGTTTGGTTTGCACATCTTCTGGCGCCGCAACCGGCGAAGTACACGCTTCCGCTGCGCGGTGGCGTATTGTTGGTGGTGCAAGCGCAGCCCTCGCGCGCCGTGCTCGATGCGTGGGATGACGTCACTCGGCTTACGGCCATCGCGGCGGCGATGTTCGTCATCGTGAACGCGCTGGCGTTCTGGTCGGTGAAGCGAGCGCTTGAACCCTTTCCTGTCATCGCGGACGGTCTCGAGCGCATACAGCAGGGGGATCTAGCATTCCGTCTGCCGCGGCTTGCCGGCAACGAAGCCCATACGATCGGCGCCGCATTCAACCGCATGGCGCAAGCCGTGCAGGACAAGGTTCTGGCCGAGCGCAAGGCACATGACGCCGAGGCACGCCTCGAGGAGCGGCGCGAAATGGCTTCCCTGGCCGACCAGCGCGTCGAAGAGGAGCGGCGTTTGATTGCGCATGAGCTGCACGACGAATTCGGTCAGTCAGTCACCGCGATTCGCAGTCTCGCACTGGCAATCGCGAGCCAAGGCGGCGTGCGGGACCCTGCAACCGGTGACGTGGCGCGGTTGATTTCAGACGAGGCGGCGCGCTTGTACGATGCGATGCACGGTCTGATTCCAAGGCTCGCCCCGCTGTCGCTCGATACTCTCGGACTTGCCGCGACGCTTGAGAGTTTGGTTCGCGACTGGCAGCGGCGCCACCCGTCGATCGCCCTCTCGCTTCGCCAGGAACTGCCCATTGAACTCGGGCCCAGTATCACGCTCGCGATTTACAGAGTGGTACAGGAGGGTTTGATCAACGCGCTGCGGCACGCACAGGCCTCGCGAGTCGACATAACCGTGCGATGCGATGCCGAGCGAATCATCGCCTCGGTGACCGACGACGGCGTCGGACTGTCGACCGAATGGGCGCGGCCCGGACACTATGGCTTGCGCGGATTGACGGAGCGCGTGCAACAATTGGGCGGCACGTTCAACATCGGAAATCATGAGGGTCGGGGTGTCTGCCTCACGGCCGACATTCCCTTGGGCGGGCAAGCATGATTCGTGTGCTACTGGTTGACGATCACGCCGTCGTGCGCATGGGATTTCGCCTGCTGCTGCAATCCGTCGCGGAAATGTCGGTAGTCGCCGAAGCGGACTCCGGCGAAGTCGCATGCCAGCTCTATCTTGAGCACAGCCCCGACGTGGTGGTGATGGACCTCGCCATGCCGGGCATGGGGGGTCTTGAGGCACTGCGTCGGATTCGAGCTCGCCACAGTCAAGCACAGGTGTTGACCCTATCGGCGCACGATGACCCGATGCACGCCCGTCGCGCGTTGCAAGAAGGTGCGCTGGGTTTCCTGTCGAAGCGCAGCGCCCCCGAAGCGCTGCTCGAAGCGGTGACGGTTGTGGCCGCCGGTCGCCGCTATCTCGACCCGGTGCTCGCCCAGAAGCTGGCGCTGGCGGAATTCGACGGCGGAGCCAAGTCGCCGGTCGAGCGGCTGTCGGAGAGAGAATTCGAGGTTTTTGTCCGCCTGGCCGGCGGCGCGACGGTGCAACGCATCGCTTTGGATTTGAGTCTTTCCGCATCGACCATCGGCACTCATCTTTACAACATCAAACAGAAACTCGGCGTCGTGAATCAGTCCGAGCTGACGCTGATTGCGATTCGCCACGGTCTCATCGATGCCTAATCGTTTGTCATCGCGGACAACAAACCCATGAATGCCATTCAAATTCTGCCGCTATCCGAGCACCAGCACGCTGCGTGGCTGCCGCTGTGGCGCGGTTACCAATCCTTCTACAAGACCGACATAGCGCCCGAGGTGTCGGTGGTCACCTGGTCTCGAATGCTGGATCCCGCGGAACCGATGGGGGCGGCGCTCGCCTGGGATGGTCCGACGGCGGTCGGCCTGGTGCACCATATTCGTCATCGATCCTGCTGGACCACCGGCGATTATCTGTATTTGCAGGATCTATTCGTGAGTCCGGAAGCGCGCGGCGCCGGCATCGGTCGAAAGCTCATCGAGTATGTGTACGAAATCGCCCGTGCCGCAGGGTGCTCGCGTGTGCATTGGTTGACTCATGAAACAAACAAGGACGCCATGCTCCTTTATGACCGAATCGCAAAGCGCTCCGGCTTCGTGCAGTACCGGCGCACCATTACTTAAATATCTGTATATGAATCCATTACTTGCGGCGGCGGCCGCGGGCCCTGCAAAAACGCATCGCGACTACCGCACGCATCAGGTCTGCGCCAGTCACGGACGCGTCAACTAGTCATTTGCCGAGCGCACCTTTTGGCGCGGCTGGGACGTCTAGTTTGCGTCCGCGTACAACTTCACCAGATCGGTCAGGAAATCCCTGCCGACAAACACAGACCTCACGCTTCTGCGCTCGTTAAGCCCGTGCGCGCCATTGCCGTCGGGATCGCCCCAACCGCCGGGAACGCCATAGACCGGAATGCCGATCGCCTCCAGAAAAATGCCGTCGGTGGCGCCGGTCGACATCGAGGGGATCAACGGCACGCCAGGATAATATTTCGCAACCAGCTTTTCGGCCGGACCGATAATCTTAGGATCGAGCGGCGGCGGGACTGCGACGGGGCGGACCGGCGGAACCAAAGTCAACTTTACGCCGGGATCGCCGATCACCGCCAGAAGCGCGGCTTGGGTGCCCCGCACGGTCTCGCCAGGGAAGATGCGGCAATTGATGTTCGCGGCGGCGTGCTGCGGCAGCGCGTTATTGGCGTGGCCGCCTTCCAGCAGGGTCGCGACGCACGTGGTGCGGAGCATGCTGTGATAGCTGCGATCTTTCGAAACGATCGCTTCGGCGGCCTTGTCATTGGGGTTCTGCGAGAGCGCCACCATCGCATGTCCCAACTCGTCAGCGCGCGACGCGCCCGCCTTGGCAAAGAAGACCCGCGTCGTGTCCGAAAGTTTTACCGGAAATTCGTGGTCCCGCACCTTCGATAGCGCATCGGCGAGCTGGTAGATCGCGTTGTCGCGGATCGGGATCGAGCTATGGCCGCCGGCATTGACCGTCTCCAGCAGGTAGTTCTGCGCCGCCTTCTCGCCGACCTGGAT
>PMMB01000077.1:0-2901 GCA_003165495.1 Gammaproteobacteria bacterium
CGCGAAATGCAGCGCGAGGGCTGGTGGTGGCGCGATGCGCAACTCACCAATAAATCCATCAGACGCCGCGTATTCAAGGAAATGCTTCAGGCCCGATGGACTTCGCCCATGGGATCGATCAGCTCACCGCGCATCAAGTAAAGAGGCGCTTTGCAATAGAGCTTCACGTCGTGGAACGGGTCCGTAATGATCTTGGTCAGCCACACCAGTCCGGTTTGCACGTCCTTCAAAAAGAACAATTGCAGCGTGCGCAGCAGCAGCGCGCCGATGCCGACGATGAGCCAAATTTCACCCACGTGGCGCACGAATTCCTCACCGCTGGTATGCGGCAGAAACAACAGTACCGCCGGCGCGAGAGCCCAAACGAGGTGGAGAATCATCTTGCGGCGTAGGTTGTAGCCAACCTTGATGTCCTCCTTGTGCGCGTGGGTCGCGCGGTTGACCTCATCGTAGCCTTTGGGCTCGAAGAAAAAATGCCCGGATTGCCGGCTGACCATGGCCACCAGCCAACCGATCAAGGCGGAAATTACAGGATCTTTGAACATCATCGCGTAGGCAACGATGAAGCTGATTGCGCTCAAAAAATGCAGAGACTGATTGATACGGCTGTGATGATAGTAACGATGATCATCCCATCGCTGTGTCCGCAGTTCCGCCCAAAAGCTTCGCATAGTGGTTCCTTGAGAATTGCAACATGAGTCCGCCATGAAGCAAATATAGGAATTTCGTTACAGGCCTATGACAAAGGCCTCGCGCGCGGCCCGGACGGCGGCTTGGCGCCGCCGCGTTCATCGTTTCGTCATCCCACGATGCGATTGTGGACCGGAATGAAAATCATGATCGTTACCGACGCGTGGTTTCCTCAGACCAACGGCGTGGTCAGCACTTTGGCGCAGACCGCGGCGTGGCTTGGCCGCTTCGGTCATGAAGTCAGGATCATCACCCCCCGCGATTTTCACAGCGTCGCCTGCCCGACGTACCCGGAAATCCGCTTGTCGCTCCTGCCCTACAAGAAGGTGAAACGCAGCATTCTTGCCTTTTCGCCGCAGGCGCTGCACATCGCGACCGAAGGACCTCTGGGCTTGAGCGCCAGGCGTTATTGCCTAAGGTCCGGCATGCGCTTTACGACCTCGTATCACACGCAGTTCCCACAGTATCTACGGGCGCGCTTCCCGATTCCGCTCGGGGCTTCCTTCCGGGCACTGCGGTGGTTTCACGGTGCGGCCGTGCGTTGCATGGTGAGTACCGCCTCAGTGCGCCGCGATCTCGCGGCGCAGGGATTCGAGAACTTGGCGGCTTGGCGCCGCGGCGTGGATACCGAGACCTTCAAACCCTATCCTAAGGATTTCCTCTCGATGCCGCGCCCGATCGCGGCCTACGTCGGTCGCGTGGCGGTCGAAAAGAATATCGATGCATTCTTAAGGATGCCGTGGACGGGGAGCAAAATCGTCATCGGCGACGGTCCGCAGCGCGCGCGGCTCGAGAAGCAGCACCCCCATGCCACTTTCATCGGCTACCGCTTCGGCGAGGATCTCGCGATGCATTTGGCGGCGGCCGACATCATGGTGTTTCCGAGCCGCACCGATACGTTCGGCCTCGTCAATCTCGAGGCCATGGCCTGCGGCGTGCCGGTGGCCGCGTACCCCGTAACCGGACCGATCGATGTCATCGAGGACGGAGTAACCGGGGCTCTCGACCTGGATCTCGCGGCAGCGGCCCGGCGTGCGCTCGACATTGATCCCAACGCTTGCCGGGAGCGTGCCTTGAAATCCGGTTGGGACATCTGCAGCCGCGAATTCGAGAGCAACCTGGAGCGTTGCGAGATCCCCGCTCAACCAAAGTTGATCTTGGCTTCGAGGTTGGTGCGCGAATCCGCGCTCGACAGTGCTTCCTCGAGATCGATTCGCCCCTCGCGCACGAGATTGTAGAGCGAGCTGTCAAAGCTCAACATGCCGCGTTCCGTGCCGGTGCGGATCGCCTCCTTCACGCCGATTACATCGCCCTTCTTGATGAGATCCGACATGTACGAAGTATTGACCATCACTTCGCAGGCCGCCACCCGCTCGCCCGCCTTGGTAGAGACCAGGCGCTGCGAAAGGATGGCGCGCATGTATTGCGACAGATCCAAAAAAATCTGGTTGTGCTGGTCGCGCGGAAACATGTTGATGATGCGATCCAGGGTCTCGGCGCAATTGTTCGCGTGCAAGGTGGCGATACATAAATGTCCCGTGCCGGCGAGCGCGATGGCCGCCTCCATGGTTTCGCGGTCGCGAATCTCGCCGATCAAGATGACATCCGGAGCCGAGCGCACGGCGCTGCGCAGGGCGCGGGCAAAGGACTTGGTGTCCAGACCCACTTCGCGCTGGTTCACGATGGACTTCTTGTTGGAATGCAAGAACTCGATGGGATCCTCAATGGTCAAAATATGATCCGATGAGGTCTCATTGCGGTAATTGATCATCGCGGCGAGCGTGGTCGATTTGCCGGCGCCCGCCGCGCCCACCATGAGAATCATCCCGCGCTTCAACATGACCAGCTCTTTGTAGATGTCGGGCATGCCGAGATCTTCAAGCCTGGGCATTTCCGCCGTGATGTAGCGAAGCACCATCGCGGGATATCCCCGCTGATAAAAAACGTTGACCCGGAAGCGGCCGAGTCCGGTTTCCGAAATCGCGAAATCGATTTCCAACTCCTCGTTGAAATGCTCGATTTGGTCCTGTGTCATCATTCCCAGTGCCGCTTGGCGCACGGTCTCAGGACTCAAGATCTGCTTATTGACCGGAAATATCTTGCCCTCGATTTTGATTTTGACGGGCGCGTTGCAGGTAAAAAACAGATCCGATGCCTTTTTCTCGACCATCAGCTTGAACAGCGGCTTGGTGTTCATCACCTGAGCCGGAA
>PMMB01000077.1:2940-3558 GCA_003165495.1 Gammaproteobacteria bacterium
GTTGCGCAGCGCGTCTTCATAAGAAATCATACCCGCCTCGTACAGCTCGAACAGCGCTTGGTCGAAGGTCTTCATCCCAATACGGTTGGAGCGCGACATCACTTCCTTGATCTTGGAGACATCGCCCTTGAAGATCAAATCCGAGATCAGCGGCGAGGCCAGCATGATTTCCATGGCTGCGATACGGCCGGCCCCTGCTTCGCGCGGTATCAGGCGTTGCGAGATGAGCGCGCGTATGTTCAAGCTTAAGTCCATGAGCAGCTGCTCACGCCGTTCTTCGGGAAAGAAATTGATGATGCGGTCGATTGCCTGGTTCGAGCTGTTGGCGTGCAAGGTGGCCAACACCAAGTGCCCCGTCTCGGCGAATTGAATGCCGTATTCCATGGTTTCGCGGTCGCGAATTTCGCCGATGAGAATCACATCGGGCGCTTGGCGCAGCGTGTTCTTGAGGGCCAGATGCCAACTATCGCAATCGACGCCGACTTCGCGGTGCGTGACCACACAGCCCTTGTGCTGGTGCACGTATTCCACCGGATCTTCGATGGTGACGATGTGGCCGCGGGTCTTTTCATTCCGATAGCCGACCATCGCCGCGAGCGAGGTGGACTTACCGGATCC
>PMMB01000354.1 GCA_003165495.1 Gammaproteobacteria bacterium
GCGCCAGACCCGCGATCGACCCCGACATCATGTATGCCAACCCGCCGATCACTGACGCAACGAACGGCAGTCGCCACGCGCGCAGGAACAGGTAGGTGAAGAGGCCGGCCAGGAAGAGGTGAATGGGAAACTCCCACGTGATCGCTTCGGCCGTGCCGATCATCATCCTCAGCAGGAACGTCGGATAGAACACATCGCCGTGCATCGCGGCGACATACGGCACGCCGCCCTGCAGAAACGGATTCCACTGCGGGAACCCTTTTCCGTTGCGAAGCCATACCTCGGCGAAGTATCGAAAGCCGTATCCGTTCGTGTACTGATCGCTGCGCGGATTGAACAAGATCTGGCCGGTCAGACCGGGCCAGGCGAGCGTCAGCGTCGCGACCGCGAACGCGAGCGACGCCCAAAGAGACGCGTGCGCCGGCTCCAGGGTGCCGAGAGGCGCTTCGCGTGTACTCGGCGGCGCCGTCTTCTTCATGCGGAGGGCGACACCAAGCAGCGGCGCCGCGCGCTTTTGCGAAGAGGCGGAGCGATGGCGAGCTGGGGATTCATGGGCAACAACATGGCACTGGACGGGCGGTACAGGAACTGGGTAATGAGTTGGGTCAACGCAGAAAAGTCTTGAAATGGGGCTGTACCGAATTCCGGCGACGCCATTCTATGCATGTTGTCCACGGAGCACAGTACAACTCACCTTCCGAGGCTTAGCCCAGCCAAGGGGTCCGCCTGTCTTGGTGACTAGGGAGTGATACACATACGTTTGTGTGTCAGCGATCGGTAACTATTTGGTAGTTGCAAACGCTCGCTAACATTCGTCATATTGTCAATGAATGATAACATTACATATATTGTCAGCATTCTATAACATTCAATGTGTTGTCAGCCATCGATGACATAATGCCAGCTTGGAGGAGTAACTGATGCGCATTCGGACGCCAAATGAAGTTGGGCTACTCATCCACGACCTACGCAAACGTCGCCAGTGGAGCCAAGGACGGCTGGCCGAGGCGATCGGTGTCACGCGTCAATGGGTCGCCGCCCTAGAGCAAGGCAAGCCGCGCGCCGAACTCGGACTAACGCTACGCGCGCTGAACGCGCTCGGCGTCACGCTTGACGTACTTGCCACGGCGGAGGGGCGCGCCGTTGGCGAGGCAGTCGCTCATGCTACCGCGCGGGTTGGTCGGGCGCCGCGATGACCGCGAAGCCAACGATTCCCTCAACGCTCACGGTGCTCTTGGCGGGCAGGCGCGCGGGCGTCATGACGCGCGCGACATCGCAGGTCGCGACGACATTCACCTACGACGATGCTTGGCGTGAGGATCGGGACGCCTTCCCGCTCTCGCTTGCGTTGCCTCTCGCGGGTCGCGCGTTTGACGGCGTGCCCGTCGAGCGATATTTGCGCGGCCTGCTCACGGACGACGGCGCACGCCTCCGGCGTCTCGCGGCGCAGTACGGCGTCGAGGCGACAGACGCGTATGCATTGCTAGCGCAGCTTGGGGAAGATTGCCCCGGCGCCGTCCAGTTCGTGCGACCAGAACGCCTCGACACGTTGATGAGTGCGGCGCCGGAGCAGATCGACTGGCTGACGTCCGACGCGTTTGCCGCGCAGCTCGACGCGCTGATCGCTGAGAACGGTGGCGTGCCACCGGCAGAGGAAGAAGGCCGGTTCAGTCTGCCTGGCGCGTTGGCGAAGGTCGCATTGCGTTGGGATCCCGACCTTGCACGCTGGGGACGACCCATCGGCCGCACCGCGAGTACACATATCATTAAACCAGCGCGGCCTCAGATCCCGTTCCATTGCGAGAATGAGCATCTCTGCCTAGAACTCGCACGTGCGCTTGGGCTCACAGCGGCCGAGAGCACCGTGCTTCGGATTGGCGAGCGGACAGCCCTTGCGGTCACCCGCTACGACCGCATGCGCAACGCCGCCGGTGAAGTTCAGCGACTGCATCAGGAGGATTTCTCCCAGGGCCTGGGCGCGGATCCGACGCTCAAGTATGCGGCCGAGGGCGCGCCGACGCTTGCCCAGATGATCGCACTCCTGCGAGACTGGGCGGCGGACGGTACGGCCGAAGCGCTCTGGCTCGTGGAGGGCGTCGCATTCAATTGGATGATCGCTGGCACTGATGCGCATCCGCGGAACTACTCGCTCATGATCCGCGCTGGGTCGGACGTGACGCTGGCGCCGCTCTATGACATCGCCAGCGCGCTGTTCCTCGAGCGCACTGGGACCCAGAGTCCTCCTGTCGGTACGCGGCGATTGGCGATGGCGGTGGCGGGCGAAACGCTCATCGGCGCCATAGGGCGCACGCACTGGGAGGCGGAGGCCAAGCAGAGCGGATTGCGCGGGGCAGTTGTAATCGACCGACTCACGAGTCTCGTAGCGGCTACTCCAGCTGCGGTGGATGAGGTGCGCGATGCCGCGCTCGCGGCAGGGATAGACGAGCGATTTGTGACGCGGTTTGTGCGTGACGTCACGGAGCAGGCAAAGCATTCAGCGCGCGTGCTACGCGCGCGGTAGTGCCTCCACATGCCACAGCGATTGCTCCAGCACAGCTGTCTGGTCGTACTGAGTTCGGCTGACACTATGCTTAGCATGGCGTCCACCGAACTCAGTACAACCCAGTCCACCGATCTCTGTGCATCGCACTGAGTCGAACCGCACTAATCCGACTTCAATGCCTCCGCCGCATCAACGCGTGATGCCCGTCGTGCGGGAATCCACGTCGCGAGCGTGGAAATGACAAGAACGACTCCGATTGAGCCCGCGAGTACTGTTCCATCGATCGTGCTCACTTCGAACGAAAGGCTCTTCAGCAGCTTCGCAAACTGGAGAAACACGAAGAGCCCGCCCACCGCCCCCATCACAAC
>PMMB01000275.1:0-17071 GCA_003165495.1 Gammaproteobacteria bacterium
GCCAGCAAGCCCAGCCCAAGCGCGGTGATGATGGCGTACAGCAGATTGGGCAGTCGCGTGGCCCAGGCTTCGGCACCGAACAGCCGGATGGGGACGGCCGCGAGCCAGTAGGTCAGCGGCGGCTTCTCACAGAAGGCCTCGCCCGCCAACAGCGGGACCGCCTTTTCCGCCTGCCAGCTCATGCGCCAGGCGATGTCCGCTTCGCGCGGTTCATCGGGAGTCCAGTAGCCGCGCCCCAGCATGCCGACGCACCAAATCGACAGCAACGCCGCCGAGACCAACGTGAGCGGTGAGAGGAGCCGTATCAACAAGGCAGTATACTTGGGGGCCTACAAAGGAGAGCGCATGGCATTTGCCGACTATACTTCACAGGGCGCCGTCGCCGTGATCAGCCTGAAAAATCCACCGGTCAACGCCTTGAGTCTGGGGCTGCGCAGCGCCATCGCCGCCGGCGTGGAACGCGCCGCGAGCGATGCGTCGATTCGGGCAGTGGTGATATTCGGAGCCGGCAGCGCGTTTTGCGGAGGCGCCGATGTCGGCGAATTCGGGCTACCCGCCATGCGCGCAAGCCCTTCCTTGGCGGATTTATTTGCCCTGATCGAGAACTCGCCCAAACCGGTGGTCGCTGCGATCAACGGACTCGCGTTGGGCGGAGGACTGGAACTCGCCATGGCGTGTCACTACCGAGTCGCTGCCGCGGCGGCACAGCTCGGATTGCCCGAAGTCAAGCTGGGCATTCTGCCGGGAGCAGGGGGTACGCAGCGGTTGCCGCGTCTAGTGGGTGTCGAACGGGCGCTGAACATGATCGTGAGTGGCAATCCCGTGGCTGCGCGCGATTTGGCGAATACTGAGTTGCTCGACTCGACCGCCGATGGCGATGTACTGCCCGTAGCTGCCGCCTTCGCCGAGCGCGTCGTCGCCGAGAAATTGCCGCTGAAAAAAGCGCGCGACGTCAAAATCGACTTTCCGAACGTGGAGGCATTTTTGGACTTCGCACGCGGCGCCGTCGCGCCGCTCGCCAAGAACTATCCGGCGCCGCTCAAGTGCATCGACGCGGTCGAGGCGGCCGTGCTCAAGCCCTTTGACGAGGGACTGAAAACCGAAGGTGCTCTGTTCATCGAATTATTGAACACTGGGGAGTCCAAGGCACTGCGACACGCGTTTTTTGCGATTCGCGCCGCCGCCAAGATTCCCGATGTGCCGAGCAGCACTCCATTGCGCGCCATCAAGTCGGTGGCCGTGATCGGTGCCGGCACCATGGGCGGCGGAATCGCGATGAATTTTGCCAATGCCGGCATCCCAGTCACGGTGCTCGAGACGACCCAGGCGGCGCTCGACAAGGGCTTGAGCACGGTCAAGAAGAATTATGAGAACACGCTGAAGAAAGGGCGGCTCACTCAAGACGAATACGCCAAACGCATCGAACAGATCACCGGTACGCTGTCGTACGACGACATCAAGAGTGCCGACCTCGTCATCGAGGCGGTGTTCGAAGATATGCAGGTGAAGAAGCAGGTGTTCGAAAAGCTCGATAAGGTCGCCAAGAGCGGAGCGATCCTCGCATCGAACACCTCAACCTTGGATTTGAACAAAATCGCGAATTTCACGCAGCGGCCGCAGGATGTGATTGGTCTGCATTTCTTCAGTCCGGCGAATGTCAGCAAGCTGCTCGAGATCGTGCGCGGCGCCAAAAGCGCCAAGGATGTGGTGGCCACGAGCATGGCCGTGTCCAAGCTAATCAAGAAAGTCGGCGTCATCTCCGGCGTCTGCGACGGATTCATCGGCAACCGCATGATGAACGCGTATTTCCGCCAGATGGAGTTGCTGCTGGATGTGGGCGCATTGCCGCAGCAAATCGACAAGGCGATGGAGAAATTCGGCTTTGCGATGGGACCGTTTCGCGTCAGCGATCTCGCGGGAAACGATATTCTCTGGTACATCCGCAAACGCTTGTACGTCGAGTATCCGGACCGTGTATTTTCCAAGACTCCGGATCGCATCTGCGAACTGGGACGATTCGGTCAGAAGACCGGCGCCGGCTGGTACGACTACAAGCCCGGCGAGCGCACGCCGAATCCATCCGGCCTAGTCGATGAGATCGTGCTCGAAGAGTCTGCCCGGTTAGGGCTGTCGCGGCGCAAGGTCAGCGACCAGGAGATCGTGCAGCGCGCGCTGTATGCCTTGATCAACGAAGGTGCACGCATCCTCGAGGAGGGCATCGCGCTGCGCGCCTCGGATATCGACGTCGTGTATTTGACGGGATATGGATTTCCCGATTTTCGCGGTGGACCGCTGTTCTACGGCGATACGGTTGGATTACCCAACGTCCTGCGCACGATGCGCGAATTCGCGAAGGGCTACCAGCCGGATGCCTGGGTGCCGGCGCCTTTGCTCGAGCAACTTGCCGCTGAGGGCAAAACTTTCGCCAGTTGGGGAAATCAGACATGACGGACGCTGTAATCGTCTCTACCGCACGGACGGGGCTTGCGAAATCATGGCGTGGAGCGTTCAACATGACGCATCCCGTGACCTTTACCGGCCATGTCTTGCAGCATGCTATGCAGCGGGCGCGCCTCGATCCCAAGGAAGTCGAAGACGTCATCGTCGGCGGCACATTCATGGAAGGCGCCGCAGGCATGAATGTGGCGCGGCAAGTGGCGCTGCGCGCCGGTTGCCCGGTCACGACGGCCGGCGTCACCGTGAATCGCTTTTGCTCCACCGGTCTGCAAACCATCGCGCTCGCGGCGCAACGAGTCATCGCCGGCGAGGGCGAGATCTACGCGGCCGGCGGCCTGGAATCGATTTCCTGCCTGCAAAACGCGGCGAATTTGCGCATGCTGAAAGAGAAGTGGTTGGTGCAGCACAAGCCCGAAATCTATTGGAATATGCTGCAGACCGCGGAAAATGTCGCCAAGCGCTACAACATTTCGCGGCAGCTGCAGGATGAGTACGGCGTGCAAAGTCAGCTGCGTGCGGCCGCGGCGGCCCAAGCCGGTCGGTTCACCGATGAAATTGTGCCGATGACCACCGTGATGGCCGTGGCCGACAAAGGCTCCGGCACGATTGGCACCCGGGAAGTCACCATCACCGCCGACGAGGGTATTCGGCCAGACACCACCTACGAAGGCGTGGCGAAGATCCGGGCGGCGTTGCCGGGCGGCGTGATCGCGGCGGGCAATTCGAGTCAATTCTCCGACGGCGCCTCGGTGTGCATCGTCATGGATGCGAAGCGGGCGGAGAAAAAGGGCTTGAGCGCACTCGGAATATTTCGTGGCTTTCAAGTTGCGGGCTGCGAGCCCGATGAAATGGGAATCGGTCCGGTCTTCGCCGTGCCCAAACTCCTCGCCAAAGCGGGATTGCGCGTCGAGGACATTGGGTTGTGGGAATTGAACGAAGCCTTTGCGGTGCAGGTCATTTACTGCCGCGATCGGCTCGGCATTCCCGAAGATCGTCTCAACGTCGATGGCGGCGCAATCGCCGTCGGGCACCCCTACGGAGTCACAGGGTCGCGTCTGGTGGGTCATGCGCTTATCGAAGGGAAACGGCGCGGCATCAAGTATGTGGTGGTGACGATGTGCATCGGCGGCGGCATGGGAGCGGCCGGTCTGTTCGAGGTTGCCTGAGGACTGTGGAACCATCGAGCGGTGCTACGATCTAAATCATGTGACGCACCGAGTATGGAATAAATATCGACTCCTCTGCTTTCTTGCATTCGGCGTTTTCGCGCTTGCGGCATGTGCAATAACTAGAGTACCTGCTGACGCTGCGCTGGCGACGTGGGCCAGCCAGTACGGCTATCAGCCGTATACGGTGAACGGAGAGAAAGTGTACTGCCACGCTGGAACCGGTGACGGCTCCATCTGCGCCCCCGAGCAGTTGATGGCGTCATTACAGGCCAAGCACGAGGTTCCAGAATTCGCTTTGCACCGAATGTTCATCCCGGGGGAAGCATGGTAGCTTTTGTCGCTTCCATTCCGAGGAGAACTCCGATGCGTTTCCAAAGCCTGTCCCTAACACTTGCCGCGACCGGATTGTGCGCCAGCCTATCCGGCCACGCGCAGACCCCGCCGCCGGCCAATCCGCTCGACGCCGTTCCGGAGAACATGCCTTTCGACGTCCCTTACGGGGCGCCGATTTCCCTCGAGCGGGCGGAGCGCGCCATCGCCGCTGCCGTCGCCGAAGCGAAGAAACACAATTGGAAGCTCAACGTGGCGGTGGTCGATTCGGGCGCCAATTTAGTCGCCTTCCAGCGCATGGACGGCGCGCAGCTCGCGTCGATCGCGATTTCAGAACACAAGGCCCGTGCCGCAGCCAGCTTCCGGCGCGAGACGCGGGTCATCGAGGATAGCGTCCAGCTGAAGCAGAGCTACTACACACTCACGCTCGACGGCGTGATTGCCTCACGCGGTGGGCTCCCGCTGGTCGAAGGGGGAAAGCTGATCGGCGCGATCGGCTGCTCGGGTGGTACCGGATCCCAGGACGAAGTGGCGTGCAAGGCCGCCGCAGCCACCGTCAAGTGAACAGCCAACGCACCGCGCTTGCTGTTGTTTCGGCGTTTTCATTGATAACGCCTGCCGCAGCGGCGTCGGTCCTTTCACTAGGTCCACGTGTCGTGCAGACTTTGGTCCAAGAGCAACTCTTCAACCGAGCCGGTCGGTGGTATCTCATCGATGACGGTGGAGTCTGTTACACCTATCTTGAATCGCCTCATGCGCGCCTCGAGATCGACCGCCTTGTCCTGCATGCGCGCTTGTCGTCAAGGTTGGGCCAGCGCATTGGAAACAATTGTGTGGGTGCGGACTTCTCCTCCAATGTCACGTTATCTGGAAAACTGCATGGCACTGAACACAAACTGATACTCGATGACCTACGTATCGATCGCGTCGACGATGAATCGACCCGCAATGCCCTAAATCTTGCACTCCAGCTCGACCCGCAAGCTATGCCTCGAGCGGCGAGCATTGATGTATTTGAGTTCATAGGTAAGGAAGTTGTGGCGGCCGGCGGTTCACCGGTCCACGTTGACCAGTTTCGTATTGTGAACATCACAACACGAACCGACGCAATCGTCATTCAGTTTGAGTTGAGCTTAAGCGCGCCTTAATCGCGCGCCGCATGTCGGATCAGCGCGGGTTGGCGGCGTGTCCGGTGGTGCCGCCGCGAGTGAACTCGAACGACAATAGCCACTTTCGAGAGACGTGATTGTCTGTCGGAGCGAACTTCCATTTTCTGGCGGCTGCGGTTGCCAAGCGGGCGAAATATATGCTTGGGCCGGGATTTTCCAGGGTCTCGCTCACGACATTGCCTGAGTTATCGACGGTCACACGAACCGCGACATATAAATGGCCGCGAATCGTGCGGCTTGCTGTGCGCGGAACGGCGGGAATTTCACTATGGAGCACGGAGGGTGAAGCGTCCGCCGACGGTTGTGCGGGATCCGACTGACGAGAAACAGGGCGCGAGGGAGACGAAGGAGCAGAGAGCTCGGGAGACGCGGATATAAACGACTCCGGATTTTGCGAAGCGGTTGCAGGCGCAGCAGCTTGTTGCGAAGAAGCTTGAGAAGTACTTGAAGCCGGCTGCTGGGACTTGCGATTGCTCTGAAACAGGCGCAAGCCAGCCCAAACTGCAACCAATATTATGAGGACAACCGCGATAGTCGGGACCAACAAGCGCTGCTTGGGCGGGTTGTGTACGACAGGCTGAGGAATCGAAACCGCCGACGCCTGTGGCGCCCGTTTGATCTGGGCTTCGAGGTCGGTCGCTGTGGGTCGGTCGGCGGGGTTGCGACTCAAGCAGCGCCGTACGGTCGCCACGAATATTGGAGGAAGACTCGCGGGCAAGGAGACAGTCTCGGATCGTTCATCAGTCCACGCAGGAGGGCACTGGGTGAGAGCCTCAACCACGGTTATGCCGAGAGCCCAAATGTCGCCGGCGGCGGAAATCCTGCCGTTTTTTGCTTCCGGGGGATCGTACAAAGAATACTTGGCGATGCTTGTCGTGGATTCGCCTGCGGGACGGATGGTATCGGTCGCCAGTTTCAGTTGATCACCGATGACTAGAAAGTTTGGCGGCTTGAGCTGGCAATGCACCAAGTTTTTGCGGTGCAGATAAGCCAAGGCGTCGAGAGTGGGAAGCAGCATTTCCCGCACTTCGTCGGGAGTAAGGGCCCGGTTGGGAAGGATTTGAGAGAGAGTCTCTTCCGCATATTCCATCACGACGAAGAGAAATGGATGACCTCCGAGCCGGCAATTACCCGCGGCGAGAAGGCGAATCAGGTGAGGATGGGAGAGGGAGGCAGCCGTTTTCCAGTGCGAGAGCTGTGCCTCTGTTAGAGCCGGATCAGCCGGCACGATCTTAATCGCGGCATTGGGAAGGTTTTGTGCCTTATATTCTGTAAGGAATACTCCGCTGTGCTCTGAGCCACTCAGAAAGCGGCGCAGCGGAAAGGCTCCGTTGATAACGACGCCCTCCCACTTCGTCCAGACCTCGGTCATCACACGAAGATATCACCAAGAGGTTCGCAGGAGGTGTCGACCAGGTCATGGTCTCGTTGCACCGGCCGCCTCCGCGGCGCGCCGTTTCAGCAGGTCATGTTCGCGCTTATTGCCGGCCAGCGCCGCGGCCGCTTCGAACGCGGCGCGCGCCTCTTTGTAACGGCCGAGCTTATGGAGTAGGTCGCCTCGAACGCTCGGCAGCAGGTGATAGCTTTTGAGCGCAGGCTCGCGCATGAGGCGGTCCACGATCGACAGTCCAGCTTCTGGGCCCTCGGCCATGCCGACGGCAACCGCGCGGTTGAGTTCGATGATAGGCGAGCGCACGACCGCCGCCAGCTCCGCATAGTATCCGGCGATGCGCGGCCAGTCGGTATCGCCCGCCGCCTCCGCCTCGGCGTGGCAGGCGATAATGGCCGCCTGGAGGGCATAAGGGCCGCCCGCTCCGCCCAGCTCGCGCGCTCGCCCGAGCGCCTGCATGCCCCGCCGGATCTGCAGCGGGTCCCAGAGTGCGCGGTTCTGATCCAACAGGAGGATTGGCTCGCCCGCTGCGTCGGTGCGCGCAGCCGTGCGCGAGGCGTTCAGCTCCATCAGGGCGAGCAGTCCATGGGCTTCGGGCTCGTGCGGCGCGATGGAGGTGAGCACGCGGCCCATGCGAAGCGCTTCATTGCAGAGCTGGGGGCGCAGCCAGTGCTGCCCGCGCGCTGCGGTGTAGCCTTCGTTGAAAATGAGGTATACGACCTCCAGCACCGAGGAGAGCCGCTCGGAGAGTTCCTCGCCGCGTGGGGTCTCATAGGCCAGCCCCGATTCCGACAGGTTCCGCTTCGCGCGAACGATGCGCTGGGCGATCGTCGCTTCCGGCAGCAGAAAGGCCCTGGCGATCTCCTCGGTCGTCAGGCCGCAGATCATCCGTAAGGTAAGGGCCGCGCGGGCCTCACGCGACAGAAGCGGATGACAGGCGGTGAAGATGAGCCGAAGCAGTTCATCGCCTATGTCGTCGTCCAGGGCGGAGTCCAGATCGGGCATGGCCCGCTGCTCCTCCTCCATGTCCAAAGCGATCATCTCGTGCTTGCGCTCGAGCATTCGGCCGCGGCGCAAATGATCGAAGGCCCGGTGCTTGGCGGTCGTCATCAGCCAGGCGCCGGGTTTTTCCGGAACGCCTGTTGCGGGCCACTGCTCGAGGGCGGCCAACAGGGCTTCCTGCGTCAATTCCTCAGCCAACGGCACATCGCGCAGCATCCTCGCCAAGCTGGTGATCAGCCGGGGCTGCTCGATCCGCCAGACGGCCAGAATCGCGCGATGAGCGTCGGCGGCCGTCATGGCCGCAGACCGCGTCTGCCGGACTTTCGCCTCAAGGGCCGGGCGAGGCGAAGGTGCGGATCTCGCACGTCCCTTCCCAGCCCGGGAAGAGGTCCTTGTGGAGTTGCATGAACTCGGTCGCCGACGCCACGGCTTCTTCCTTGCCCTGCAGCTCGAAGACCGCGTAGCCGCCGATGACCTCCTTGGCCTCTACGAACGGGCCGTCGAGGACGCTGAGCTGCCCCTTCGCGATGCGCACCTGCGCGCCCATCGCGACCGGCATCAGACCGCCGTTGTCGAGCATGCGGCCGGCCTTGATCTCCCGGTCGGCGAGCTTATGCATGGCCTCCATGAGTTTCGGCGGCGGAGGCCCAGAGTGGGCGGATTTGACTATGAACATGAATCGCATTTGAGAATTCCTCCTGACGCGAGCCGCGTGCTAATTAATACGACGAACCAGACCCCGCCGGATCGACATCCACTTTGTATAAAATCGCGCCCAGATGAAGATTACAACTGTCTCCGGTTGATGAGCAGGGTAAAACCGTGCGAACTTTGGCCATGGAGAAGCGCGGTTGACTAAGGGTAGGGACAGCGGCATGCCCGCGGCCGAGCAATGGGAGTCGTACTTCGACGCTGCCGGCATCCTTGAGTCCCTGGGCTGTCGCCACTGGAGTGGTGACGCCGTCGAGTTCGGCTGTGGCTATGGCACGTTCACTATCCCGGCCGCGCAGAGAATATTGGGCACGGTCTATGCGCTCGACATCGATCCGCTCATGGTGGCGGCAACCGCGGCCCGCGTTTCGCAGGCCGGTCTAAGAAACGTTATCGTTGAGAAGCGCGACTTCGTCATGGAAGGTTGCGGACGAGAACCTCAGTCGGCGAGCTTGGCCCTACTATTCAACATTCTGCATATCGAAGGTCCTGTCGCCCTGCTGAAGGAGACTCACCGAGTCCTTCGTCCCGGGGGTTTGGCCGGAGTCATTCATTGGAACTACGACGTGCGCACACCGCGAGGGCCGCCGCTCAATATCCGGCCGCGGCCGGAGCAATGTCGCGCTTGGGCCGAAGAGGCCGGGCTAATATGGGTCCAGGACGCAGGCCTGACAGGCGCCCCGTGGCATTGGGGCATGGTGCTAAAGAGGCTCTAACATGCGCATCACACTCCTCTTGGCCGCGTCGGCCTGCATCATGGCCGCGGTATTAGTGCATTTGTCTCAGGTCGAAGGTCGCCTGCTGCGCGCGGACCCCGACGCAATCCCGACCAATGCGGCGCTAATGGCCTTCGCCCGAGGCCGAGGCGAGGCGCTGTTCGTGGCACATTGCGCGGCTTGTCACGGTATTCAGGGACAAGGCGCTCCTGGGCGCGGCATTCCCATCTTGAGCGACAGCGATTGGCTGTACGGGACGGGATTGGTGAGCGATATCGAACAAGTCATTAAATACGGAATTCGCTCCTACCATCCGAAGACCTGGAACCTGGCCATCATGCCGGCCTATGCCACGGCGGAACCCAGTGCCCGGGACAGCCAGATCCCGTCGCTGTCCCCAGGAAACATACGGGATCTTGTCGAATTCCTGATCCACGAACAGGGGCGCAGTGCCGACAGCGCGGCAGCCGATCGCGGCGCCGATCTCTTCGCGGGCGCCGGCGGCTGCTATGACTGTCATGCGTTGGATGGCAAGGGCGACTCGGCCATCGGCGCGCCGAATTTGACGGATCGAATCACGCTGTACGGCGACGGCAGCCGCGAATCACTGTCGATGTCCATCGCCTATGGGCGGCACGGCATGTGTCCCGCCTGGGTGACGCGCATCAGCCCGGCGGGAATCCGCGAGGTGGCGGTATTCGTGTACTCGCTCTCCCATCCCGGATGAGCATGATGAGCAACGTCAGGCAGGTGAGCAGCCGTCGATCCTTCGTTCTCATGGGCAGCGGCGCGTTGGCGGGGTTGTTGATGGCGGGATACTCGCTATTCACTGCGCGAGGCACCTCCACCTTGGTCGTGCCGCCCGAAGACGTGGCGCTGGTCAATCAGCAGCCGATCTCGCGCAGTGATTATCTGCAGCAGTTGCAGACTCTGTACGGCGTGGATTTGCGGCACGCGACGGTTACCCAGCGGCGAAAAGTTCTGGACGACATGATTCGTGAGGAACTGTTCGTGCAGAGAGGCAAGGAACTGGATGTCGCGTCGACGGACCCCGACGTGCGCGCGGCCATGGTCAACTCGGTCGAAATGGAAATCGCGGCCGACGCCGTAACTTCCCAACCGAGCGAGACGCAGCTGCGCGCCTACTTCGCCTTGCATCACGCGCGATATGCGAGTGAGGGCATCATGACTTTGCGTGACTATGTATTTCCCCCGAGTGAATCGAGCGCGGCGGCTGCGGCGGCCGAGGCGCTTAGATCCGGCGCCCCGACGCCGGCGCTCCTGGCACGGTCGCAGGCGGAGGAATTCTATTTTGCCGCCAAGATTCATCTGGGAGAGCCGCTGTTCGAGGCCGCACGCAATTTACCCGACGGCGGGGTGTCGGCTCCCATCGCCGGTGCGGACGCCATCCATGTTCTGTATATGCTCAAGAACAAGAAACCGGTTCCCTTCGACTTCGCCGCCGCGCGCGATCAAGTCTTGACGGATTATCTGCACGATGCGATCAGCCATCTACGCACCGGCGACGAGTCGTTTCTGCGCAAGCGCGCGAATGTCTTGATCGCAGACGACGTGCGCTAATGTCGCGGCCGGTGCAATGGCGATGTGGTTTGTTGGTCGCGATGGGCTTTGGCGTGTCCGCCGCCGCCGCACATACCCGCAGCCAGTCCCATTCCGTATGGGAAATCAAAGGCGCCGACGTCGATCTGGTCATGACGATCCCGGTCCTGGAGGCCGATCGTCTGTCGAACGATCAGAGTGCGCCATCCGACGATCGCTTGAAAGCCTACTTGACCGAGCGCGTTTACCCCTTGGCCGGGGACAAGCGTTGCGAGGTGGTGCCGCCGGTTCAGACGCTGTCCGCGGCCGCGGGCTTTCGAAAATACGACTTCACGTTCAAGTGCGCTGCGCCCTACAACTTGCAAGTCCATTCTGCGGCTTTCTTTGATTTGGTGCCGAGCCACACCAATTTTGCGCAGGTGCAAAACGCGGTGACCGGAGAATTCATCGAGCAATTGATCACCTCCGAACATCAGACGGTGGATGTAACGGGAGGTGAAGGGAGCCGCCTGAAGAGCGCGCGCTTCGTCGAATTCGTCCGCATGGGGGTGATGCATATCTTCACCGGCGTCGATCACATGTCCTTTCTTTTGGGACTGGTGCTGATTTCGCGGCGGCTGCGCGATCTCGTGTTCGTGGTCACCGGGTTCACCATCGGTCACAGCCTGACGCTGGCGCTGGCGGTGACCGGGGTGCTACGTCCGCACGCGGAATATATCGATGCCTTGGTGGCGCTCACCATCGCGCTGATCGGCGCGGAGAACATCGTGGTGCAGACCCACAAGCCCACGCTCGTGGCACTCACCGTCGGGGGCTCTCTTGCGTTCATGGCATTGCTGAACTGGTCGGGTTTTGGCGGGCTGCCCAGCCTGTTACTGCTCGGCGCGGGCCTGTTCACCGCCAACTACCTCATGATTTCCGGTCGATTACGCGATGCGGGACGCTTGCGGATCCTGATCACCTTGGTGTTCGGCTTGATCCACGGCTTCGGGTTCGCCGCCGACCTGCTCGAGCTGCAACTTCCCCCCGAGCGCTTGGCCGAGCTCTTGGTGGGCTTCAACGTCGGGGTGGAAATCGGGCAGTTGATCCTGGTCGCGGGAGCGACGCTGCTGGTCGGGATATTGGCGAAGTACAAATTCGCTTTTTCAAGGCCCTTGGTCGTCGATGTGGCCTCGTCCTTCTTGGTGGCCTTGGGCGTATTTTGGTTCGTGAGTCGCAGTTACGCGTGACCCTTCGGTGGCGGGGCGGTCGGCCGAAGCGGCCGATTTGCGCTAAAGTGGCGCGATGATTCTGTATGGCTATGCGTTGAGTTCGGCTTCCTACCGGGTGCGGATCGCATTGGCCCTCAAGGGTTTACAGGTCACCTCCGTGTTGATGGATTTGCGCGCAGGCGAGCAACGGCTCGAGGAGTTCTTGCAAATCAATAGCCAAGGATTCGTGCCCGCGTTGACTTTGGACGACGGCGCGGTGCTCACGCAATCGCTGGCCATCATCGAGTATCTCGACGAAATCCATCCGGACCCGCCGCTATTGCCGCGGACGCCTTTGGGACGCGCGCGAGTGCGGGCGCTGTCGCTCGCGATCGCCTGCGACGTGCATCCCTTGAACAACTTGCGGGTGCTGCAATATCTCGAGAACGATTTGAAGCACGACAAGGCGACGCGCGAAACCTGGTATCGGCACTGGGTGCAGCTTGGATTCGATGCGCTCGAGCGTTGGCTGGTTCGAGACGGAGCGACGGCGCGCTTCTGTCACGGCGATGCACCGACCCTAGCGGATGTGTGTCTGGTGCCTCAGGTGTTCAACGCGCGGCGCTTCGCGGTGGACCTAGGGCCCTATCCGCGCATTGTGGGGATCGACGCCGCTTGCCGGGACTTGCCCGCGTTTCAAGGCGCCGCGCCGGACCGGCAGGTTTGAGCGGCTATTTGTCGACATGACGATCTCGCTGGAGAGTATCCCAAGCTTTACGATGACAGAGGCGCTTGCCGTCGCGAAGCAAGAGTTCGGGATCTTGGGCGCGGTTTCGGCCCTGCCGAGCGAGCGAGACCAGAACTTTTTGATCACCGATGCGGGCGGGGAAAAATTCGTTTTGAAAATCGCCAATTTGGGCGATGCATCGGACCTGCTGGATTTTCAAAATCAGGCGATGCGGCATGTCGAGAAGTCGCCGGCGGATTGCCGCGTGCAGCGGGTCGTATGTTCGCCGCAGGGTTTCGATATCGCGAATATTCACAATGTCAGGACAGGTACCGATCACTGTGTGCGGCTGCTGACATGGATCGACGGGGAGGTGCTCGCGAAGAGCACTGCGCGCGGGTCCGCTCTATTTGAATCGATCGGTGCGAGCATGGCCAAGATCGACGCCGCACTGTGCGATTTTTCGCACCCAGCCATGCGTCGCGTCCTGCAATGGGATCTGCGCCGCGCGGGAATGGCTCGAGAAAACGCCGGGCTGCTGCCGCACGATCGGCGCGCCCGTGTCGAGCGCCTATTTTCGCAATGGGAGGGGATCGACTGGACGGGCCTGCGGCACAGCGTGATTCACGGCGATGCGAATGACTACAACGTCATCGTCGGCGATGGACGCATGGTGGGGCTGCTGGATTTCGGCGATACGCTATACACGGCCACCGTCTGCGATTTGGCCATCGCGCTCGCCTATACCATGCTCGGCGAGAAGGAGCCGCTGGCGGTCGCCGCGCAGGTTATTAGCGCTTACCAGCGCCACTATCCGCTGTCCGAAGCAGAACAGCAGGCGCTATTCCCTTTGATATTGTCCCGCTTGGGCATGAGCGTTTGCTATTCCGCGCATAATCGGGCGCGCAATCCCAGCGACCCTTATCAGGTGGTGAGCGAGGCCGCGGTCTGGGAACTGCTCGAGAAGCTCGAGCCCTGGTCGGAAAAAGATGCGCTCGCATTGATTCGCGCAAACTGCGCGGCGCCGGGTGCGGCGTTGTCGGACGGCGTGGCGTCGGCCTGAATTCAGTAGTGAGGCGGCCGCTCCTGTTCGGGCGGGCGCGGGCTCTCATCGGATTGAGCGCCGCTCAGCCGCTCCATGACGGCCTTGAGTTTCGCTTCCAGGGCCTGAATCTCTTTGTGCTGCCGAAACACCACGTCGCTCAATTCGGTGGCAGCGCGTTCCAGGAAGGCAATTTTTGTTTGGATTTTTTCCAGCGTCTCGTCGTTCATCTCTCGAAGCGGATAGACCTTTGCGAGCATTATGTCAACGCTTGCCACGACTTTGGTCGTTCGAGAAGGGCGGGTCGCAGTAGCTATTGGAAAGAATAGCGCAGAAACAGGGCGCTATGGCCGCGGCGCACGTCCGTTAGCGTGCCCCACAGCGGGTCGCGCGGCGCGAATGTCTTTCCCATCACAAGGCTGAGCCGTCCGTCGCCCGCCTCGCGTCCGGCGATTTGCGAGGCGAGGGTTAGGAACTGTTCGCCGACCAGTCGCTCCTGGTAAAAAGAGCCTAGTAATCGCGGACCGCCTTCGACGAGGATCCGCTTACCGGGATTCACGCGAGCCACCTCGTCGAGGATGGCGCTCGGCGCGATCTTCCCGCTACCGCGACGAATCGAGCGGATGCCGACCGATTCAGGCGGTTTTTGCTTTGCCAAACGCTTTGCGCCGGCGGGCGTGGTCACGATCAATACCGGCACGCGGCCGGAAGCGAACACGGGCAAGCGCAGGTCAATATTGCCGCTCGCGCTGACGACCACGTTCAGCGCCGCCTCCCGCTTAGCCAGCGCTTTTCGCAGCCCGTGATAGTCGTTCGCGAGCTCGGGACAAATGGCTTCGGGCGTCCAAACCTGCCGGGGGTCGGCACCGAGCGTGCCGGAGCCCACGATCACCACATCGGCGACGGCACGCAGCAATCCCATCACCATGCGATCCTGGATGCTGAAGCCGCTGATGTCTGCGCCGGCGGAATGTCCTTTGACGTGAAGCGATACCACGCCGTCCATCGTGCTCACAAAATTACTGTATACCTCTGGACCCGGACGCCTCAACGGCATGCGAAAATTTCCGTATAGGCGCGCTAAATTGGGTGGCAGCGGCAGCACCTGGCCGCGCCTCAATTCAAAAAGTGCCTCGAGCGGTGCGAGAGCGGCGGAAGCGGTCATTTGTAAATACCACCAAGTTGACGATTGCTTTCGAAAGCACGCGATATACTGAATTACCCTGTTTGAATGAGGTCAATTGTAGATGATATCGAACGACACNNATGCTGTCGGGCGCAGCGCTTGCTCACGGCGCGGAGCTCTCTGCGCAGGCTATCGCGCCGCCTCCGGCGCCCGGGCCCGCCGCAGGTCTCGCCGATTCGGCGGCGCTACGGGCGACGGTATTCGGTACGCCACCGACAGACATGGCACCGATGCCGGACAAAGTGCCGCTTGTCGAAATCAATATCGCCCTGCCTTGGGCGCGGCCGGTGCCCGATGTGTTCTGGTTCGACCGCAAGCTGCGAGTCTGGTTCTCTGCGCAAGACAAGCCCGCGCCCTTGGCCATCGTCATATCGGGCACCGGCAGCGACGGCAACACGGCGAAACTCTCGGTCTTGCGCGGCGCACTGTATGGCGCCGGTTATCACGTACTGACCATGCCGTCTCCGACCTTCGCGGGCTTCATCGTGTCGACCTCGAGCACGGGAGTCGCCGGCGATTTGATGCAGGACGGCCACGATCTGTACGCAGCCATGCAGCAGATCATCGCGCATCTGCCCCGGAAGGTTCAAATCACCGAGATCGACGTGCTTGGATACAGTCTTGGCGGCGCCAATGCGGCCATCGTGAAATCGATCGATGCGACGGAGGCCAAGATCAAGATCCATCGTGCCGTCATGATCGATCCGCCGGTGAGTCTGTTCTCGTCGATTGGTCGACTCGATAAGCTGTTCGCCATCAGCATCGGCTCAGGCGACGATGCATTGGATCGTCTTTATCGTAGGCTATACGCCGAGCTGGCAAACTTGTACCGGGCATCGGCCCGGGTTCAGATCGACGAGGACTTTATACTCGGTGCCGCCGCCACCGCCCTGAAGACGGATGCGGAGTTTTCCGCGGCGATAGCATTGAGCTTCCGCGTCGATCTGGTGAATGTGTTCTTCGCCGGCGATCTCTACGCCGGTACCGGCGTCGTCGTCGATCCGAAACATCCGCCGAAGGTCGGTGATTCGCTCGAGGAAACCCAGCGAATATTGCGCAACAAGCCGTTCTCGGAATATTTCACAAAGGTGTTTGCGCCCTACTATTTGCAGCGCCGGCCCAATTCGACCGCTGCATCACTCATAGCCGACAATCGTCTCGACATTATCGGCGACGCCTTGCGCAATGACTCCGATTATTACGTACAGACCAACAGCGACGATGTCATTCTAGATAAACAGGAACTGGCATGGCTGCAGGACACTCTAGGTTCAAGAATTGTCGTTTACGACCATGGCGGTCACCTCGGCAATGTCGGTGAGCGCCAACAAGTGTCGGACATGCTGGACATGCTCGCGGGGCGCTGGCCCGGAGCGGCGAAATGAGATCTGCCGTCCTCATCGGATTGCTTGCCGCCGTGCTCGGCGGCTGCGCTTCCCAGAGCATCAGCTTGCGCAGGGTACCATCGGAAGACCCGGCGGCTGAGAATGCGGCGGCCGTGGCCAGCGCGGCTGCCTTCGCTGCCGCCGCCGCGAGTGCCGCCGAAAGTGAAGCCGGTAAAAATGCACCGCAGACGGCGCCGCCGGCGCCACTGATGACTTCGGCGGATGCACCATCCATGTTTACCTATGATCCGTGGGAGCGCATCAACCGCTTTACCTATCGGTTCAACGCACGTTTCGACGAGGCGGTGTTCCTGCGGGCGTCGAACGCCTATCGCCGCGTCCCCTCACCGATTCGTTCCGGCGTGCACAATTTCTTCGGCAATCTTTCCGAAGTCGACAGTGTGGTCAACTACGTGCTGCAATGGCGGCTCAAGTTGGGATTGCGCAGTCTGGGCCGATTCGTCATCAACAGTGCCGTCGGCATCGGCGGATTGTTCGACGTGGCCGCGAAGCTCAAGCTCCCGGGAGCACCGACCGGCGCAAGCGCGACGTTGGCCATGTGGGGCATGCATCCGGGTCCCTATCTCGTCATCCCGTTTCTTGGACCTTCGACCTTGCGTGACGGCCTCGGTTTTCTCGGCGACTACGGTACCTTGTATGGAATCAATATCGCCAACCTATACCGCGGTAACGTGTCGTGGGGGCTCGGTGCGGTCAATGCGGTCGATCAGCGCTCGAATATCAGCTTCCGCTACTACTCGACCGGCTCACCCTTCGAGTACGAAAATATTCGTTTCCTGTACGTACGAAAGCGATTGATCGAGGACGATGGTCTGCGCGGAAAGATCCAAAAGGAGAACGAGGCGAACGCACCGGCGGGGAAGTGAGACAAATTCGGCGTCGCACGCGCGTCATTCCACGCCGCGCTCCGCGAGGAATCTGCCCAAGATTCTTGCCGTGTGGCTCTTGTTCGAGTTGCGCACAATGGTTTCGGGCACGCCTTGCGCGACGATGCGGCCGCCGCCGCCGCCGCCTTC
>PMMB01000275.1:17131-19027 GCA_003165495.1 Gammaproteobacteria bacterium
GCCATGTGCAGACCAACCGTGGGTTCATCGAGTACATACAGGGTGTGCTGCCCTTCGCGGCGCGCGGTATCGACCCCGAGCGCGTCGGTGCGCACTTTCGCGAGTTCGGTGACGAGCTTGATTCGCTGGCTTTCACCGCCGGACAGGGTGGGGCTTGGTTGACCCAAGTGCAGATATCCGAGTCCCACATCGGCCAGCAGACTTACCGGGTGATGCACACTGCGCTGGGCCGCGAAGAATTCCAGTGCATCGTCGACGCTCATGGCGAGCGCATCGCCGATGCTCTTGCCCTTGAACAAAATACTCAAGGTTTCGGGATTGAAGCGCTTGCCGACGCAGACGTCGCACAGTACTTGAACGTCCGGTAGGAAGCTCATCTCGATGCGTTGCATCCCTTGNNGGGCAGGAGCGGGGGGTCTTGCCGATGGGTGTTTGATCGACTTCGAGAACGCGGCTGACCGCCTGCCATCCCGTGATGGCATCGCATCCTTGCGGGAGCATGCGGTTGGCCCGTGACAGCAGCCGCTTGAGATTGCTCAAGAGCACATCACGCGCCAGCGAGGATTTGCCGGATCCGGAGACGCCGCTGACCACGGTCAATCGTCCGAGCGGAAATCGCGCATCGACTTTGCGAAGGTTATTCAGGGTGGCACCGCGGATTTCGATCGCGGGAGTATTGCGATCGATGATGCGGCGGCGGGATCTTGAGTGCTGCAACGGGGCCGCGAGGCAGCGGCCGGTTACGGAATTGCCCATGCGAGCGAGTTCGGCGGCGGTCCCTTCCGCCACCAGGTGGCCGCCCCGGGTACCTGCACCGGGACCCAAATCGATCACATGATCGGCGCGGCGAATGGTGTCTTCATCGTGTTCGACCACGACCAGGGTGTTGCCCTTGGTGCGCAGTCGATCCAGCGTATCCAAGAGGGCGGCATTATCGCGCGGGTGCAGCCCGATGGTGGGTTCGTCCAGTACGTAGCACACGCCCTGCAAATTTGACCCCAGCTGCGCGGCCAAGCGGATGCGTTGTGCCTCGCCGCCGGAAAGAGTCGGCGCCGCGCGATTCAATTGCAAATAACCGAGGCCAACATCGCAGAGAAAGCTGGTTCGGGCACAGAGCTCCGCCAGCAAGTCACGTGCGATGTCGCGTTCGCGCCCGGCGAGCTTTAATCGCAGCAGGGTGGCGGAGAATTCTTGCACCGGTAGGTTCGTGAGCGCGGCGATCGACTGGTTGCGGAACAGTACGTGCAGCGCCACCGGATTGAGGCGTTGACCTGCGCAGTCCGGACAGGTGGCGGGAGGCATGCCGGCAGCTTCCCGCCATAGGGACTCCTCGCCGCTCTGCTCGGCATCGAATTGCTCCAATTGCAGTCCGGTACCGAAGCAGCTCTTGCACCAACCATGCTTCGAATTGAAGGAGAACAGGCGGGGGTCGAGTTCGGGAAAGCCCGTACCGCAGTTGGGGCAGGCGCGCTTGGTCGAGAAGACGCTCGTATCGACGTGCACCACGCCGCGTCCGTGCTCCAAGGCCAAATCCAGCGCCTGGCGTAGCTCGGTCTCGTGCGCAGCGCTCAACGTCAGCGTGGCCACGGGCAATTCGATATTGTGCTCTATGAATCGATCGAGCCGCGGCCACTTCGCGGTCGGCAGCAGGGTTCCGTCGACCCGCAGCTGAGCAAAGCCTTTGCCACGCGCCCATTTCGCGAGCGTTGTATAGAGACCCTTGCGCGCCACGATCAGCGGCGCCAGAAGGGTAATGCTTTTGCCGCGATAATCTTTGAGCAGCCGCGCGGCAATGGCGTCCGCGGATTGGGGCTCGATGCGTGCTTCGCAAACAGGACAGTACTGCACGCCCAGCTTCACGTAGAGCAGGCGCAGGAAATGATAGATCTCGGTGAG
>PMMB01000216.1 GCA_003165495.1 Gammaproteobacteria bacterium
ATCAGGTAGTCGAAGGCGCCGTCCTTGAGCGCCTGAACCGACGACGCGACGGACGCAAAGCTCGTGAGAATCAGCACGCGCGTCATTGGCGACTTGGTTCTAATCTTTTGCAACAGCTGCAGACCGTCGAGCAAGGGCATGCGGATATCGGTCAGGACGATCTCGTAGCTCGCTTTCTCGAATTTCTGCCAGGCCTCGTCTCCATTCGCGGCGGTAGTGACATCGAAGCCGTCGTCGCCAAGCACCTCGGCGAGGAGGGTGCGGATACTATTGTCGTCATCGGCCACGAGTACCCGATATTTCATGTGCTCATCGCTTCCGGTACACGACCGTGGTGCTCAACGACCGGGGCCGGCACCGCGGCCGCCACCGGCAAACTAATCACGAATGTTGCGCCATGACCCGGTGAACTGCGGACCTCAATGCGTCCGCCGTGACTCTCTATTATGCCGTACGAGACCGACAGACCGAGCCCCGTACCCTGGCCTGCCGCCTTGGTCGTGAAAAACGGCTCAAAGATCTTTTTCTGCAACTCAGGCGATATCCCGGGACCGGAGTCCTGCAACTCGATCAGAACCTGCCCGCCGACCGCGCGCGTGCGCACCGACAGCTCCCCACGCAGGCCCGCCATGGCCTGCTGAGCGTTGATCGCGAGATTCACCAGCACCTGCTGTAGTTGGTTGATGTCGCCATTGACCTGCGGCAGGCTCTCGCCAAGCTCCCTAACGATGCGAATGCCGTGTAGCGACAGCTGATGGTCGACAATTGACAGGGCGGCGCCGACGGCCTCGTTGGCGTTAACCGGCTGGAATTGCGGCGTATCCTGGCGCGCAAAGCGCAGCAGGTTTTTGATGATGTCACTGCAGCGCCGTGTTTCCTGGGCAATCAGGTCGAGGCTGGCCTTGGCGGGATTCTCCGGCCCGAGGCGGCGAATCGCAAGCTGCGCATGGCCGAGGATGCCAGCCAATGGGTTATTCACTTCGTGGGCAATACCTGCGCCAAGTTGCCCGAACGCGGCCATCTTCGCCGAATGCACTAGCGCTCGCTGGGCCTGTATCAGCGCATGCTCGCGTTCCTGCAAACCCGAGGCCATCCTGTTAAAGGCAACCGCCAGTGCGCCTATCTCATCGGAGGACTCCGCGTGCACCCTCGTGTCGAAGTCTCCTTGCCCGATGCGCTCAGCGCCCAGCGCAAGTTGTTCGAGCGGCTTCGTAAGCCGGTGCGATATCAACAGCGCGACCACGGCGCCGGCGACGATGAGCGCCATGCTGACCAGCATGAGGTTATCCAGCAGGTCGCGCGCCGTCAGGTAGGCCGCCGAGCGCGGGATGGCCGTGATCGCGATTACGCCCGCAACACGCGCGGCCGTGCGTGCGCCGATGTACTGGGTCTTGTCGGCCGTGAACTCGCGCGTCACGACGCCGACCTGCGCAGGCGTCTGCACTTCGAGCATGGGCTGGATCCATGCTGGCGCGGCCCCGGCTGCGCCGGAGCCCGCGAGTCGCCCGCCCGCGACGAGAACCTTACCCGACGAGTCCACCAGTGCGATGCCAAAACCACGACCCCGCTCGACCGCGTCAGCCAACTCCTTGAGGCGGAGGCAAGCCAGCAAGATGCGCGCTGGCTGATCCCGTAACGGCGGCAACGACTCCGCCAGCACCAGAAGCGGTTCGGTACCTGGCATCGCGACTGTACCGATGCGAGCGGTGGCGACATCTGCGGACGACGTAGTCGAGACGCCTGCGAGAGCGCGTGTCACGAGATCTTCACCGACGATTCCCAGCGCCGCGAGCGCTTTTCGATCGTAGATTGTGGTCGCCGCAATGCCATTCTCCTCGACGATGACGCTGACGAATTCGGGAAATCGTTCAAAAATGCGGGCGGTTAACCTAGCTTTGTTCGCAGGCTCGGTGGCGGGCTCGGACTCGATCGCGGCGAGCAAATGCATGTCGTGCAGATATCCGCGCAGCAGCGCCGCCGACTCAGCCGCGGTGCTGTCGGCAACTATAGCGGCCACATCGTTGACATAGGCGATCTTGTCGTCACCGAATTTCCGCGCCATAAACGCGGTGATCGCAGCGACGGTAATCGTCAGCAGCGCGAATACCGCCAGCAGGAGCTTGATCCGGACCGGAAATCTGATTCGGAAATTCCCAGCGGCGCGCAGCCGCCCGACGCTAGCCGGAGCGAGCCCGCCAATATCGATAATGGCGCTATCCTGAGTGTTCACTGCGCTGTTGCCGGTCCTTGTTGCCGACCTCCGTGCGCGGAGTAAATTCGACATATGCCATTTTGCTCAAATTGGCATGCCCGTCCGCCTACGGGGATCACGTTTTTCCCGGCGGATGCGTGCCAGGCCTAAGGCGGAAGCCACGTGTGTGAACCAGGTCTCACCGGACAATGCGGAGCCTTCAGCGGCTTTGTCAGTCCGGCATCCGGCTGATCTTGGAACCCTCCAGCGTCAGGTTGAACATCAGGCCCGTGTTGGAGAACACGAATCCGACGATCGGCTTCTGTGCGGTGATCGTGTCGATGGCGTTGCCCGCGCCGCTTCCAGCCACTGTTACGCTCCCATCGACGCCGACCTTCCAGGCGCTGCTATTGAGGAATCCGTCGTAGGCTTCGCTCGTCATGAACAACAGGATCACCTTTCGCCTCTGCGCACCGATCTGTAGCCCAAGGGAAGCCAATTTCATAGTGTAGTAATCGACAACGCTCCCGCCAGACATGAGCGCGCCTTCGCCGTACTCGCCGCCGAGGATCAACCCGCCCTTGATGACGTTGGGAAATACGAGGACACCTTTGGCTTGAGCAACCATCGTCCTGGCGGCTTCAGAATGCTGATAAAGCTCCGTTAGCGCGTCCCGAACCCGGCCGTCGATGTCGCGCTCCACGTGCACGACCGCGACGGATGTCGGGGCGCCTTCGAGCCAGCCGCGCCGAGCGGTGACTTTCCAGTAATAAACTCCGGTGCGAAGATCAGCGCGGGTGTACGTGCCATCGCTCAAGCGCTCGTCCGCGAGCGTATCGCGCAAATCACGATCCTTGGCCAGCACGAAATGATAGTCGTCCACGGGCGTGCCGCTTTGCCACCGGAAAAGCACCTTGGGAGGCTCTTTGTGATAGACGATGACCTGGTTCGCGACTGGCTCGACGAGCACTGGGACCGCTGGGATCGATTGGCGTTCCGCGCGGCCGCCATCGGCACTGATCTGAATGCCTTCTCCGCTGCCCAGCTTGGTGACACCGTTGCGGGCGCGGACCTGTGCCTTGCCCCGCAATATCACGATTGACGCGGATTTATCGCGGTTCACCTGGAGATTAAAATCGGCAGCCTGGCCCGGGCTCACCCCCTGCAGGCGAACGGTCGCATTGGGCAGCCGAATGCCGAGAACGTCGTTGTCAGCACCCGCCTTCAAGCGGCCCGTAAGCACTCCGTGGGCGACCGAGGCTACCGCTGTGTGGGCGGCCATGAAAGTATCATTCGCATTCGCCTCGAATACAACGAGGGAGTTCTCACCTATGCTGATATCGCCGCGATTCTTGACCTTGACCACGACACTAGCCTCTGCCAGCGTTTGTATCGCATCCTCGGTATGCAACGCCCGCCCGACCTCGGCGCCACTCCATGCCAGCTCGCTGCCCGCACGCATCTGGACGGTACGATGGATCTTGGCAATGCTGCCTTCGAAATCAGGCAACATTGTCGTTGAAGTACGCGCCAATCCCCGCTGCTCGATTGGCGCGCTGACGCCACCGGCGATCCCCCGCAGTTCGCTCGGCGCCGTGCCGCCGGGGAGGGCGAGCCGAACGACGCCCCAGATCACACCGGCCGCCAAAGCGATCGCCAGGATCAGCAGGCCAAATTCCAGCGATTTCTGCCGCCTGCCCGCTAAGAATAGCGCGGCCGTGCCGTGATAGACCGCCGCTGCGTTGGCAGCCGGTTCAGCGCCTCGCGACGACCGCGGCGAAATTATAGTCATTGGCATTACCCAGGTACGAAGAAAAATGCCCGCGGACCAGCGCCATAGGCGCCGTCGCGATCGCCGCGCCGGCAACAAATAGCCCACACGGCGCCCGGTGCGCCTTTCAAGAAGGATACCTTTGCTCGCGCGGCTGCGAGGCGCCGTGGGTCACAGTCGAGCATCATGCCCGCCAAAAACGCGCATCTGGACGGCGCCGGGGGGTTCTGGTGCAGCTGCGGTCACTTTTGACGATCGGAATCTCCGTTCGGACGCGGTTCGGAAGCCGGCGCGGGCAGCAAGGTCCGTCTCAAACAAAAGCAGTCTTAGCAACCGAATTCAGCGTGCGCGCGATACCATTCACTGTGACGTTACTTCCGAGGTTCTCCGTCACATGCATCGGCCGCAGCATCGACTTAAAGACGATTTACCCGCTCTGGGGCAACCTCCCAACCGCCTGTTTTATAGCGTCAAGAATCGCATCGCGCGTCTTCGCATCGGCAACATCGACCACAATTCGCGCCGCCCCGCTCGCCTTCTGACGCAGCTGCACATGTACAGATTTCGTCTTCAAAACGTCGCTAGTCACCGATAGTTCTGGTCTTTTGGTAGGTTGGTCGCCCTCTACCTTCAATGCCTTGCGCACGAGATTCTCCGTCTCCCGCACCGACAATCCGCGCTCGGCGACTAGCTTCGCGAGTCGTACCCGCGCAGCGTCATCCTCCAACCCCAACAGCGCCCTGGCGTGCCCCATGCTGATCGCCTTGGAATCAATCAGGTCGACCACCGTCGCTGGCAAATCCAGCAATCGAATGAGATTAGAAACGGCGGCGCGCGAGCGGCCGACCGAATCGGCCACCTCCTGATGCGTCAGTGAGAACTCTTCGATCAATCGCTTGAGAGCCCTCGCCTCCTCCGCCGACGTTAACTCCTCGCGTTGAATATTCTCGACGAGCGCGACCGCCACCGCTTCTTTGTCAGATAGCGGACGAACGATGACCGGTATGTCCGAAAGGCCCGCCAACTTCGCGGCTTGCCATCGGCGCANNCGGCGCTCGCCTGCCACAATTTCATATTTGGCTGCGCCGGACCCCGCCGGCAGCGGACGCACCACGATCGCCTGAATCACGCCGTTTGCCTTGATTGAGGCCGCGAGTTCCTCGAGCGGCTG
>PMMB01000328.1:0-694 GCA_003165495.1 Gammaproteobacteria bacterium
GCGATCGAGTTCTTGCTCGACAAGATGAAAGATACCAAGACCAATGCGGACTTCTTCGACGCGATGAAGCGGTAGATGCCCGTGCAAGCGGGCGCCTAACCCCGAGGAGCTGGTCATGGAGTGGTGGGCGTGGATTGCGGTCGGCGCCATACTCTTGGGTTCGGAGTTGGCTTTCGTCGATGCTCAGTTCTACCTGGTGTTTGTCGGGGCCAGCGCCTTTGTCGTGGGGCTCCTGCAGCTGACCGGTTTGGGATTGGCGGCGTGGCTGCAGTGGCTGATATTTGCGGCGCTGGCCGCTGCGTCCATGCTCACATTCCGGCGGCGGATCTACGAACGGATGCGCCGCGGGCTGCCGGCGATGAAAGGCGGCCCCGCGGGTGAAATCGTGACGTTGCCGATGGCGCTGCATCCCGGAGAGACCTGCCGTCTCGAATATCGCGGCGGCTCCTGGAGCGCGATCAACGGCGGCAAGGCGTTGATCGCCGCCGGATCACGCGCGCGCATCGAGCGCGTCGATGGACTGACGCTCGTTGTGCACGGCGAGGCTTAGTCTTCCGAAACGAAAGGAGAGTTTCTTGGGAATTTCTATCAGCTACGCATTTATCGTGATAGCGGTGATCGTGGTGATCGTGCTGGGGAAGACCGCCACGGTGGTTCCGCAGCAGAGCGCCTACGTGATCGAGAACCTCGGCAA
>PMMB01000328.1:773-2780 GCA_003165495.1 Gammaproteobacteria bacterium
GTCGACGCAGTGCTCTACATGCAAGTGCTCGATCCGCACCTCGCTTCCTACGGCATTACCAATTTCGGCTTCGCCATTTCGCAGCTCGCGCAGACCACGTTGCGCAGCGAAATCGGCAAGATCGAACTTGACCGCACCTTCGAGGCGCGCGGACAGATCAACACCAATGTCGTGAGTGAATTGGACAAGGCTTCGGCGCCCTGGGGCGTCAAAGTTCTGCGCTACGAAATCAAGAACATCACGCCGCCGAAGGATGTGTTGTCGGCGATGGAGAAGCAGATGCGCGCCGAGCGCGAGAAACGCGCCGTCGTGTTGACCTCCGAGGGAGAACGCGATGCCAAGATCAACGCCGCCGAGGGCGATAAGCAGCGCGTGATAAAACAGTCCGAAGCCAATAAGCAACAACAGATCAACGAGGCCGAGGGTGAGGCGCAGGCCATCCTCGCGGTCGCGACGGCAACGGCGGAAGGGCTGCGCCAAGTGGGTATTGCGCTCTCCGATCGCGGCGGCATCGAGGCCATGCAGCTGCGCATCGGCGAGGAATACGTGAAGCAATTCGGCAAGCTGGCGCAATCCGGGACGACGCTGGTGGTGCCGGCCAATCTGACCGACCTGGCATCCATCGTGACCATGGCCACCAGTATCGCAAGGAAGGCTCCCGCGAACCCGGCAGGTTAGAGCATGTCAGAGAAGCGCGAAGCCGCGAAGATCGGCTTCCTGGAATTCGTCGTGCTGGCGGCGGCGATGATGTCGACCCAGGCCATCGCCATCGATGCCATGCTGCCGGCGTTTCCGGCCATCGTTCGCACGCTGCACATCGCCAACGAGAATCACGTTCAGTGGATCGTCACCGCGTACATGGCGGGTTTGGGGTGCGGACAGCTCTATTGGGGGCTGATGTCGGACCGCTTCGGCAGGCGGCCGATATTGGTCGGCGGACTCGGTCTTTATGTTTTGGCGGCGCTGCTCGCCGGTCTCGCGAGCAGCTTCGAGACACTCCTCGTTTGGCGCTTCGTCCATGGCCTCGCGGCGGCGAGCGCCGTCGTGACGCGCTCGGCCATCCGCGACCTGTACTCGGGCCGGCAGATGGCCCGGGTGATGTCGCTGACCTTCATGGTGTTCTTGACGGTTCCGATTCTCGCGCCGAGCTTGGGTGCGTTCATCCTCTGGCTGGCGGCGTGGCGCTATATATTCATCGTGTGCGGTATTTTTGGCGCATTCGTTTGCGCGTGGGCTGCATTGCGGCTGCCCGAGACTCTGCACCCGGAATACCGCCTGACATTGAACCGTTCCCACATCGTGGGCGCGGTTCGATTGGTGCTATTGAACCGCAGTTCGCTGTGCTACACCTTCGCGATGTCCGTCATGTTCGGCGGGATCATGGCTTATGTGGGCATGGTGCAGCAGATATTCGGCGAAGTGTTTCACCGCGCGAGTCTGATGCCCACGATGTTTGCGCTGTGCGCGACCACCATGGGGGCCGCTGCATTTTTGAATTCAAGAATCGTAGAACGCTTAGGCATGCGCCGGATTTCGCACACGGCATTGTTGATCTACCTCGCCATCACGGGCCTGCACACGGCGATCGCGGCCCTTGGCATGGAGCAGCTTTGGATTTTCGTGGCATGTCAGTCCGCGACGATGGCGTGCTTCGCGCTGTCGATTTCCAATTTCGGCGCGATGGCGATGGAGCCCGTCGCCTCGGTTGCGGGAATCGGCGCGTCTCTGCAGGGCTTCATGTCGACGCTCGGCGGCGCGCTCGTCGGCGCCCTCATCGGACGGCAGTTCAACGGCACGGTGGTGCCGCTTGCGGCCGGTTCACTGTGCTGCGGACTGGCGAGTCTCCTATTCGTTCTCCTTGCGGAGAAGGGCAGGCTGTTCAGAGGCCATCACACAGCCGGCGAGCAGCCGGCCGTGGCGCAGGTGGAGGGGGCGGGGTAGCATTAGACGCCGGCGAAAAACGTGTCGAGTTCCTTTCCGGAAGCCGCGTCGGCGAATCCGTCGAAC
>PMMB01000155.1:0-4001 GCA_003165495.1 Gammaproteobacteria bacterium
CTGGCGGAGGTGCGCCGCTTCGTCGGAGTGCCGCTGAAGCTCGAGCGCGTCAGCGTCGAGGCCTTCGATTTGATGCTGCGCCTGGCCTACGAGGCCGGCTCGGGTGCGGCCATGCAGATGCTCGAGGGGCTGGACGACAACACCGACCTTGCGCATCTTGCCGAGGACATTCCGGAATCTTCGGACTTGCTGGAAAGCGACGACGAAGCACCCATCATCCGTCTCATCAACGGCCTGCTCACCCAGGCGGTGAAAGAGAACGCGTCCGACATTCACATCGAGCCCTACGAGAATCGCCTGGTGATCCGTTTTCGCGTCGACGGCGTGCTGCGCGAGGTGCTGCAGACCAAGCGGGCAGTGTCGCCGCTGGTGGTATCGCGCATCAAGGTCATGTCAAAACTGGACATCGCGGAGCGCCGCCTGCCCCAGGACGGCAGAATTTCCCTGCGCATCGCCGGGCGTGCGGTCGACGTGCGCGTCTCCACGCTGCCCTCGGGACACGGCGAGCGAGTGGTGCTGCGCTTGCTGGACAAGCAGGCCGGGCGCATCGAACTCACTTCGTTGGGAATGGACCCCCGCACCCAGGAAACCATGGATGAGATCATCCACAAACCGCACGGCATCATCCTGGTCACGGGACCCACCGGGTCGGGAAAGACCACGACGCTGTACGCCGCTCTCGAACGCATCAATGACAATACGCGCAATGTCATGACCGTCGAGGACCCGATCGAGTACTACATCGACGGCATCGGTCAGACCCAGGTGAACACCAAGGTCGAAATGACTTTCGCGCGCGGTTTGCGGGCGATCTTAAGACAGGATCCCGACGTGGTGATGGTCGGTGAAATTCGCGACCTGGAAACCGCGCAGATCGCGGTGCAGGCGAGTTTGACGGGGCATCTGGTGCTCTCCACGCTGCATACCAACACCGCCGTGGGCGCCGTCACGCGGCTGCGCGACATGGGTATCGAGCCCTTCCTACTCTCATCGAGTTTGATCGGGGTGCTGGCCCAGCGCCTGGTGCGCGTGCTCAATCCGGAGACGCGCGAACCATTCATGGCCGGCGAATATGAGCGCCGCCTCCTGAACCTCGAATCGGGCGGCAGCCCGGTCCGGCTATATCGCCCGAACAGCGAGCCGGGCAACGGCTACCGCGGACGCACCGGCATCTACGAACTCATTGCGGTCGATGATCACATGCGCACGATGATTCATGACGGCTCTTCCGAACAGGACTTGGAGCGCTATGCACGCAGCGCCAGCCCCGGCATTCGCGACGACGGGCGTAGAAAGGTGATGGCGGGCGAAACGACGCTCGAAGAAGTGCTGCGCGTCACCCGCGAGGACTGATGGCCGCGTTCGAATACACGGCTCTCGATGCTCAGGGTCGGGAACGCAAGGGTCTGATCGAGGGCGACACGCCCAAGCACGTCCGGCAGCTGCTGCGCGACAAACAGCTGCTGCCGATGGAAATCCAGGAGACGGCGCAGCGCGAGCTGAAGAAAAGCCGCGCCCGCGGCTTCATGCGCCGCGGTCTGTCGACGCTCGATCTGGCCCTGCTGACGCGCCAACTGGCCACCCTGCTGCGCTCCGGTCTGCCGCTCGAGGAATCGCTGCAGGCGGTCGCCGAACAGACCGAAAAGCCCCGCGTACAGCGCATCGTATTGGGTGTGCGCAGTAAAGTCGTCGAGGGTCACGCGCTCGCCGACGGCTTGCGGGATTTCCCGCAAGCATTCCCGGAAATCTATCGTGCGACGGTGTCCGCCGGNNTCGCGCCAGGTCATGGGCCAGCAAGTCAGCAACGCGCTGGTGTATCCCATCGTGTTGATGGTCCTGTCCTTCGCCATAGTGTCCTTTTTGCTGGCGTACGTGGTGCCGCAAGTCGTCGCGGTGTTCGAATCCGGCCACCAAGAGTTGCCGATCGCCACGCGCATCCTCATCGGTATGAGCGACCTCATCCGCCATTATTGGTTTTACGCCCTGATCGTGATCGCGATCGCAACCTGGGGATTTTTGCGCTGGCTGAAGGCGCCGGAGGCGCGCCTGCGCTGGGATCGGTTCCTGCTGCGCGTGCCGCTGGTGGGAAAGCTCATTCGCGGCCTCAATACGGCCCGATTTTCGCGCACATTCAGCATTCTTACCGCGAGTGCGGTACCCGTGCTCGAGGCGCTGCGGATTTCCGCCGAGGTGGTCAACAACCTGCCCATGAAAAAGGCCGTCGAGGACGCGGCGATGCGTGTTCGTGAGGGAGCACCCATCGGCAAGTCGCTCGCGGCGCGCAAGCTCTTCCCCCCCATGATGATTCACCTGATCAGCAGCGGCGAAAGCAGCGGCGAGCTGGAAAAGATGCTCGAGCGCGCGGCAACGAATCAGGAACGCGAGATGGACGGCCTGCTCTCGACCATGACCAATCTGCTGGGGCCCTTTATGGTGGTTTTCATGGGCGCTGTCGTCATGTTCATCGTCATTGCGCTCCTGCTGCCGATTTTTCAACTCAACGACCTTGTCAAGTAAGGGACTGTGCGGCAGGGTATTGCGCCCAGACCGTCTTTCCGTTTATAACGCGCGCGTGTCAGTTCACTGGTGAAGAGCGAAGCTTCAGTAGTATGAGCGAAAAGCCCGAATCGGAGGAATTCGAGGAAGAGGATGCCGAAGATGCGGCACCCGGCGGCGATGAAGTCGACGTCGATCACATCATGCGCGATGTCGAGTCGCAGCGGCGGCGGGCGCCGAAGGGCGCGGAGCCGACCTGGCGCCGCCTGGAACGAGTGATGGAAGAACGGCGCACCGCGGAACTCATGAGCGACTTCGACGATTATGAGATCGCAGAACCCGCCGATCCGGACGAATCCGACGAGCCGCCGGCGCACCCTGAAAAGGCTGCGCGAAAGAAAAAGAAATCTCGCTGAACGAGCCCTCTTTGCGCTGCGCAGTCCCTGCTGCGCTGCGCGCAAGCCTCAGATTTCGCTGCGTTTCGCGAATTGACCGATATGATCGGCCGCGCGGAAAGCCAACGCCTGTATGGTCATGGTCGGCTGGCCACGCCCCGAGGTGACGAAGCTCGAACCGTCGCAGAGAAATAGATTCGGCACATCGTGGGTGCGGTGATATTTGTCGATCACCGAGACGGCAGGATCATTACCCATGCGGCAGGTGCCCAACAAATGCACTCCCCACAGGCTTTCTTGCACGTCCTCTCGCCAAATCCTCTGCGCACCGGCCGCCTGCATGATCTCGACCGAGCGGTCCCGGAGAAAACGCGCGAAAGCAAGATCGTCGGGATGATCCTTATAGGTAATCCGAATGGCGGGGATCCCCCAGGCGTCTTTGGCCGTCGGATCGATGCTGACACTGTTGGTTGCCACGGGCAGCGACGTGCTGTGCCCGGTCGACATCATGGAACGGGGAAACGCCTCGAGCCGCGCCTTGAGATCGGCGCCCCAGCGCGGCAAGTCGCCTCCGCTAGACATCGCCCATAGCGCCGGCTGCGGGTTGATTCTCGCGTCGATGCCGCCGCCGCCATAGAATCCCCGCTTCGGGTCGGAGTCGTAGAAATCATGCACGATGCGCGTCACTTGCACGCTCTTGTACTCGTTGAGCTCATGTTCGAATACCGCGTGCACCGCACTGCCTTGATTGAACATGAGATGCTTGCCCACCATTCCGCTTGAATTCGCCAGCCCTTCAGCAAAGCGGTTGCTCGTCGAGTTGAGGAGCAAGCGCGCCGTCTCCGCTCCGTTGGCGGACAAAACCACCGCCCGCGCCTTTTGGAAATGTTCGCGTTTGTCGACATCGAAATAGTGCACCCCGGTGGCGCGGCCCCTCGAATCGGTTGCCACGTGGAATACATAGCTGTCCGCTCGCACCTCACAGCGACCCGTCGCCTCAGCCTCCGGAATCATGGTGTACAGCGCGGAGGACTTCGCCCTCGCCTCGCAGCCGAAGCCCATGCAGAATCCGCAGTGTATGCAGCCCGGGCGGCCGCGATACGGTTGTGA